>JBJTAQ010000478.1:0-1477 GCA_046090945.1 Pirellula sp. | reverse complement strand
CGCGGGCCGCCAAAAACGCGCTGTAAAAGCGGTAGGCGACAGCCATCGTGGCCAGGATTCCCAAAAGAATCGGCATGGAATGCATAAGCTTCGATGATTCCTGTCTGGTTTACGATTAAAGAAACTTTGCGGGTCGCTTGCCCCTAACCACGCCTTCGCTACATTATGCAGTCTGCGGCTGCATATCAGCTTAGCAATTACGCTGCGTGTTGTGGCGATTCCAAAATCGAAATCCGGCAGTTTTCACAACGGGATTCTTTTGGGTTTGGATGTCCGCAACCGTCGGGCAAGATCAATGTGCAGGGTCCATGGCCGCCTGGCGACGAAGGGTAGACGTCGTCCGGCAGTTAACGGAGTCCAGATTGAAAGCAAGTTGGCGGATTGCAAGTTTGCGTAATGCGAGTTGATGGATGGGATTCGGTGTGGACCGACTCATCTAGCTTCCGGACCTCAGCGTGGAAGGTATGCGCAGGCGGTTTGTCTCGTTTCATTTTTTGAAGGAAGAGTTAGCTAAATGTCTTCGGATAACAAATTCAAACTCGAGTACATTTGGTTGGATGGGTATCTACCCGAGCCCAACATGCGCAGCAAGACCAAGATCGTCGACAAGGCTCCATCGAGCGTTGCGGATCTACCGATGTGGGGCTTCGATGGAAGCTCGACCCAACAGGCAGAGAGCAAGAGCTCAGACTGTCTGCTCAAGCCAGTCGCCCTGTATCCCGATAGCACTCGCAAGAATGGCTATTTGGTACTCTGCGAAGTTTTATTGCCAAACGGAGAGCCACACCCATCGAACTTCCGCGCTCAATGCGATGAAATGTCCGATCTGTGGATCGGTTTCGAGCAAGAGTACTTCTTTTACGAAAACGGCCGTCCCTTGGGATTCCCCGAAGAAGGGTATCCAGCGCCTCAAGGTCCATACTACACTGGCGTGGGTTACAAGAACGTGGGGGATATCGCCCGAGCGATCGTCGATGAACACATCGATGTCACTCTCGATGCCGGTATCAATCTTGAAGGTATCAACGCCGAAGTCGCCAAGGGACAGTGGGAATTCCAGATTTTCTCCAAAGGATCCAAAAAGGCTGGCGATGATATGTGGGTCGCTCGGTACTTGATGGTCCGCTTAGCCGAGAAGTACGGCTTGGACATCGAGTTCTACTGCAAGCCGATCCGAGGTGACTGGAACGGCTCTGGGATGCACACCAACTTCTCGTTCGATAAACTTCGCAACGAAGGTGGCAAGGAGTTCTTTGAGAAGCTCATGGGTGCTTTTGAGAAGTACCGCGACGAGCACATTGCCGCTTACGGTCCAGACAACCACTTGCGCCTAACCGGGCTTCACGAGACCCAGTCGATCGACAAGTTCAGCTACGGCGTAGCCGACCGGGGAGCTTCAATCCGAATCCCTCACAGCTTTGTCAACTCCGGCTACAAGGGTTACCTCGAAGATCGTCGTCCAAACTCCCAAGCCGAT
>JBJTAQ010000477.1:0-3763 GCA_046090945.1 Pirellula sp. | reverse complement strand
CGACCGATCGGTACACTGATCGGTAAAGGCAGTCCAATTCGATCCGGCAAGGCGCACAGGGAGGCAAGCAACAGACTCCAGCCAATGCTGCGCCCGAGGGGGCTTGCCCATGGCGTTTTTCGGAAGCAAACAACCCCGGCGATCGGTAGCAGCAAGGCGATCAAATAAGCTCCGATGCCGGTCGCTTGGAATAGGACCTGGCTGATCGTTGCCCCTAGGAAGCCAGCTTCGTTATGAATTCTTTCGTTTGGAGGATAGATTGACGGCGCAAGCAAACTTGGGGTGTCCGGCGAAATGCCCAGCGCGGGGCGGACATCGTCTGCGGCGTCGTGGGTGAATAACGCCACCCAGGCCAGTGCTGTCAGGCCGAAAAAAGCAACCCCGAGCATGTCCCAGCGGACCGATCGATCCCATTTATTCGCGGACTTGTCGTCTGTCATGTCAATTGTTGATCCAAGGCTATGAGAATCGCGATGGACGGAACTCCACCGAATATCCAAGTTTTCCCTATGCTAGAGGCTTGTCCCGACGCAGTTGTGAAAAACCAGTAGCGGTTTTCCGAGTAGACTCGATACGATTGGTATAATCGGTATCAACACATGTTCCGATCCGGCCAACGGTCATTTTCCACATTGCCAGGGTCAATGCCCTCGGACGAAGAGATTCAAGAAGTAGAGATTCAAAATGGATGATTCCCTCGATTTATCATTTCGGAAGGATCTGGTTGGCCCTGATTGCTACATCGCGCCAAACGCCACCGTTCGCGGAAACGTCACGATAGGCCGCTCGTGCACGATTCTTTTTGGATCCGTGATGCGTGGGGACGCCGATGCGATCACGATCGGGGATTTCACGAACATCCAAGACTTGGTTTGTTTGCATGCCGACCCCGGGTATCCGCTGACAATTGGTCCGCGGGTTACGGTGGGTCACGGGGCTATTGTGCACGGAGCGACAGTCGAATCGGATTGTTTGATTGGAATGCGAGCGACGATTCTCAACGGAGCGGTCATCGGTAGCGGTTCGATCGTTGCCGCAGGTGCATTGGTTCGCGAGGGGCAAATCATCCCCCCAGGCTCGCTTGTTATGGGACTTCCGGGTAAGATCGTACGCGAGTGCGGCGAGCATGAGCTCGCGATGATCGATCGAGGATGGCGTCACTACGTCGAGATCGGTCAGCGCTACCTTCAATGCGATCGGAAAACATGAGTCCCAAGCGTCCGCGAAGATACCCGCGTCGTCCCCGGCCAAAAGCCCCCGCGGCACCTGTACTCGAGCCCGGTCAGATTGAATATGAGTTCGGAGTCCCTATTGCTGGCACTGTAGTGCCCAAGGAGCAATGGACTCAGTGTGCCCTGAAGCGTATTCCCGAACCGAGACCGGTCGATTGGGCTGCGGTCTTTGGACGAGAGGCCCCACTGGTTGTCGACATCGGATGCGGAAACGGTCGCTTTACGATTGCAAGTGCCTTCAACAAGCCCAAATGCAACCATCTGGGGATCGATTCGTTGCCTGCAGTGATCCGTTACGGAACGCGAAGAGCCAACCAGCGTGGACTCGGCCATGTTCGTTTCGCTGTGGTCGATGGATGGCGATTCCTAACCGAACTGTGTAGCGATTCGAGTATCGCTGAGCTTCACATCTATCATCCGCAGCCTTATGCGGATCCCATCGCGTCCCACCGCCGCATGCTCACCCCTGAGTTCATCGGTTGGATGTATCGTCGATTGATTCCCGAGGGGAAGATCTACTTGCAGACGGACCGCAAGGCGTATTGGGACTATCTGTGTGCAAATCTACCGAGTCTCTTTGAATGGAGCCCCATCGAGGCTGACTGGTCCGAGGAGCCCGAATTTCGCTCTCGGCGAGAAATCCTGTCGAGAAAACAAGGGCTTATGATCTACCGAGGTTTTGGCGTACGACGCCAAGACTTATCCGCCGAGGAGTTTCAAGAGCGCATCCTGACTATGGAGCAACCGACATTCAAGATCGAACCGCAGGACGATTAGCGGTTTTCGATTTGACCTGTCTTGAGATTTTTAACAATCATTCGCGCGGTACCATCAGGTAGCAGCTCTCTTTTTATGATTTCAAACTCGCCGTCTTGCTTGTTGGTATCGCTCGGACTGCTAGAGGCGTATTCCCAGCGTTCCAGGTGAATTGGTTCCCAGCGTTTAAGCTCCATCGAGCGATAGGCCGCATCGACGATCGCATTGACGACATATCCGTCGAAGAACGTCTCGTGGGGAGTGGTGCGGGCATCGTAGGCATTGAGCATGTTTTCGAACATGTCTAGATATCCAAGAGCGCTCGCCTCGTTACCGACCGGAAACATCCAACCCTTGGAGCTTTCGGATTTCTCGGCAACGTAGTCTTGGCTGCCGTTGGCCGAAAAGACTTCGATACCGGTCCTGAGCCAATGGTTGAGCCAAATGGTTCCCTCGGTCCCGACGATTTCATCGCGCAAGTCCATTCCGCCTCGGAACGACCAACTGACTTCGAATTGACCGATTGCGCCGTTTTCGTACCGCACCAGTCCGATCGCGTGATCTTCGCTGTCGATCGGATGAACCTGGGTCGCTCCCCAACAGACAACTTCGATTGGGCGAATTTTCTTGCCGATAAAATTGCGCGCGATTTCGATACAGTGGCAACCCATATCGACGATCGCCCCTCCTCCGGCGAGTTCTTTGTCCCAAAACCAGGAACTGTGGGGGCCTGGGTGAGTCTCTCGCGATCGTACCCAAAGGATACTGCCGAGGCTTCCAGAGCGGACGGTATCGAGGGCTTTGAGCGTCTTTGGGGTGTAGACGAGGTCTTCGAGATAGCCATGAAACACTCCGGCTTGTTCGACAGCTTGGAGCATTCGATATGCTTCTTGTGCGTTTCGTCCAAGGGGCTTGGTGCACAGGACCGCTTTGCCGGCTCGAGCGGCTGCGATGGCGGCTTGTTCATGAAGATGATTCGGTGTGGCGATGACAACGACTTCGACTTCGGGATGCTCGATGGCTTGGAGCATATCCGTCGTGCCGTATGGGACGCCCCATTTAGCTCGGAATTGGGCTAGTCGCTCAGGGGTCCTGGAATACGCGATCCTTATCTGGTCGCGGCTGCGCTGACCCAAGAGAGCTTGGGCATAGAAATCTCCTATGAGACCGCAACCTAGCAGTGCGATACGAGCCATGTGTTACTCCTGAGCGCATGTTTTATTGCGATTAACGGACGATGTTTTCAATCCCGGGGTTTTCATTGCCGAGAGCCCGAGCGGTTTCGAGTTTCCGTATGGTCGAAGGAAACTCATACACACGGCTGTCGAACGGATCGTCGCTAACCTGGAAGACGCTTCCATCAGGTTTTCGCGTCATCCGCCAGACTTCCTCTTTATTCAGTGGTCTGGCACCAACGCGGCCAAAGACGGCGATTTGGTTGCCTGATTCATCGACAGCTCGATCCCGATCGACACCTCGAGAGACACAAAGTGCGTGGCCATCTTTGGGTAGTTTGCGGGTGGCGATCAAGCAAGGATTGGGTCTGGGAGAGAATCCGTCGTTACCTGGAATCTCTGGGCTGGTTAGCTGAACGACTCTCAGGCCATTTTTACCGTCGGCAACATAAGCGAATTGGCTGACGTTGGTGATTCCGAGTTTTACATCGTTTGCGTCGTTGATCTGTCCATCAGCGTTGTAGATTTGATCGACGTAGGCCTCGGAAGGGTTGGCGATATTGAGGATGACAAGCCCTTGGTGTCCGGCGGCTACATAGG
>JBJTAQ010000476.1:0-6172 GCA_046090945.1 Pirellula sp. | reverse complement strand
GAACGGTGACGTGCCAAGTGATTTCTGCCAGCGAGGCAGCGTCGGTACCTAATTGCGGCACTTGAGCGATGCACCGTGCAGTTAAAGCAACGATGCAGGCAGAAGCGATGCCCATCGAAGCGGCCAATCGCAAAAAGCTCGAATGCAACCGACGACTTACAAGCAAAACTAAAACTCCTTAATCCTAACCCACGGTTCAGTGTGAAATACCGCTCGATTATAACCGGTGCAGCTGCGATTAACGCAATCGCCACCAATGGTTTTTTTCTAAAGATAGCTTGGTAACCCAGGGCTCAATTTCTTTCGCGAAACGGGCCGCATCGACTGCATAGCCTGCCGTCGGTTTGAGGTCCTCTCCAACGATGCCCCGCCAGTATCGATTGAGCCTTGCCATCAGTGACTCTCGCATCCATTTGGCAACCATCGACGAGGCGGCCGGAGGAAAGAGCGAGTCCCCTTGGACTTGAAAGCGAATCGAGGTAGGGATCTCGCGGTAACGCATCGAATAACTGCTTGCTTCGGGCGTTTCCAAATCGGACGCGATGAAGGGAACCTGCTGATGCTCGTGGAATTCCTGAAACGTGTGAGACAACAAAGCCGCATACTTTTTTCGGCCCCCCTGTCGGTCGCAGTAGATCTCGATACGATCAAGTGGGACTTGGTCAGCAGTGTCATTTAGGATCTGCCAAGCCAGGTTCAGGCTAAGTTGCCCTAGGACATCGGATTTGTTTCCCAGTCGAGCTGTCGATTCATTGAAGTAGAGTTCATCGAGAACTCTGAGGCGAAAATCCACTAGGTTCACGCCAAGTTGGGCAAGCTTTTCCTTGGCAAACAAGAGTGTCGATTCGGCCAGGACATCGCATGATTCGTGTCGATCGAATGAATGGCATCGAGCGAACCACGGACGAGACTCGACCCTTTCGATGTCTTGTTTGGCCAAGTTCTCCGGTGAGAACCAAAGTTGATTGCTCGATTGCTGATGGTTGATGATCGATTCAAAAAACTGGACGGCAAATGCCAGACCGGACAATCCCTTGCTTGGCTGGTAAATTTTCTTGGAGTCACCCAAGGGGACAAAATCGCTTTGCTTGGTCCAGGGGGCGGTTCGAAACTCCGGTTCCAAAGCACACAGGCCATCGAGGATTTCCAGGTCCGATTCGATGGTCCAGGCACTCACCGCAATGACCAGCGGACCCATGTTTGGCCCATACCCTGCTTCATCGACTCCTAGGACTAGACGCATCAGAAACCTCGCTCTTTGGGCTCCTGGGGCTTCTTCTTGGGCTTGTCCGAATTGAACATCTTGAAGGGTAGGTTGTAGATGTCAAAGTTCATCTTGGGCAAACCTTCAGACTTCTCAGGATCGCTACCATTAGACAGTGGTTTGATCGCCATGAGATCCATATCCAAATGTCCGACGACCACGAGCCGCTCGGGTAATTGCGTTAAATGCAACGTGCTTCCTCGAAACCATTCGAGCCAACCTACTCGATAGTCTGCCGGGGGTACGGTGTGCAGTGTATCGAAACCGACAGTGGATGGATGCGACCCCGGAGCTAATGCAAGCTGGCTAGGCCAACCGGATGATTGCCAGAGTCCATCTTGAAGCTGGTACTCACCACCGAGTGTACACTGAAGTTTCGCATCGAGCAGTCGCTCGGCAACGACTTTGGCTTGCTCGGGATTGAGCCCTAATTGTTGACCTATCGCATCGAGCAAAAACAGATTACCACGAGTCGACTGGGCTGCCTGCCTGAAACCCATCGTATTGAACCAACCGGCCAGTTTGCTCTGAGCGATATTCCCGACCCGCAGTCTCCCTTGGGCAACATCATCGGCAGGAATGACACGCACGATCGTTGCACATAGATCGAGGATCTCTCGATGAAAAGAGATGATGCTAAAGCCTCCCATCTGCCAACGCCAAAGTCCCAGGAGAGTCCGAGAGTATCCGGTCACATCGGGCAAACCTCCGCCGAGTCCCAAGGGCAAACGATCCAGGAGGGCTGGTTTGGGCCAAGCTCCGATATACAGCGGCAATGATTTCAGAAGGCCCAGGGTTGCGAACAGCCCTTTGGTCTCTTCAGGGAACGGCAGTTGAATGTCTTTCAGACCTGCAAAGAGCATATGATTGGGGGTTGTTTGATCGCTCAAATCGTTCCCCCGAAGATGCAATTGCAAACTGACGACGTCGTCGGTTGGCAATTGGATTTGGTGATCCACTGGCGGAGCAAGCAGCAAGCTCATCCATCCGTATTTCTCGCTTCCCAAGGGTGCGATGTAAGCTTCGAGAGCAACCCTTTCGGCTTTCGGGATATCCGGGTGTTCGTAGCGTCGGAGTCCGAACATGAGCGGGTCGGTCTGCTGCCAATCCTTGATGTAGAACTCGATGGATTCTCGGTACTCGGAAGCTTCCTGGGGTGTGCAATCGACCAAGGGTACATCCGCGATAGGCATAAAACTTCCACGTCGTCCTCGGACCGAATCGTACCAGCCTGTTTGAAACTTCAGGGTCTCCGATCCATCGACCCTTCGCTGAAACCAACGTGGCAAGTATCCTTGGGCGATCAGATAATCGATTTGATCACCAGGCATCCAATCCGGCGGAATCGCTTCAGTCGGATTCCTGCCGCTGCGTGTTAGGCGGAAACCGCGATCCTGTTCGTGCTTGGCGATGATGTTCGCTATTTCCGCATTTTCCAATGCAGCGATCGCTCTCATCCGGCGGCGAAGTTCGATCTGATAGCGAGGTGAGACGAGGTTTTGAAAGAACTCGGATGAGAAATAGGCGAATACATCGTAGTCATGTTCCAAGGGCATCATCAACCGCGAGAATCGAAAGGCGGGCAATTGAGCCAAGGATTCCCGTGACTTGTGCACTTGCAAGAATCGTTTCGCCAGCTCTCGGGAGCTGGTAACAAACAAGTAGGGTTCGGCAAGAACCATGAATGAGCGAACCGATTGGTCCGGGGTGCTAAGAAAGGAGACCGATTGATCTTCGATGATCTCCTCTCGGAGTTTCCCCCCCTGCCCTTCGATACGTTCGAGTGTTGCAAGCCGTTCTTGTTCGAAAGAAGATTTCAAAAGACCAAAATTCTTGGCCTCGAAAATCACTCCCATGGTCGGTCCGTCTTGGATGTATAAGTCGTAGCCGATGATTGCCATATCCGAAATGACCGCATCACCAAAGAGTTTGCTGATGGTGGTCATCTTGGTGTTGAGCAAACGTTCTACGCGCTCGGTGCTCTCGTAGTTGAAGCCTCGCATCTGGATCAGTTGCGCGATGTCGCCACCGCGCGAGTCACCCAGTTTTTGGAACCATAGATAGTTTTGGAAGGAGCCGAAACGGATGTACAAACACTCGGGTGGGACCATATTTGCGATCGATTCGATCGGGATCGAATCGAGCGACTGGTTCGCAGGTAGCTCTGGAATCGGGTGAGACTTCCAAGGGGTCGGTGCAGGAATTGCGACCCGTCGGGGTGTGTCTGCGGCGCTGAGCGTCAACTGCTCGTTCCTGAGTTGATCGCGGATCTTCTCCGAACCTGCCATAAGTTCCAAGGTGGGAGATGGATCGGTGGATTTGCTCATGATCGACGGCTTGCGCTGTTCCAACTCGGGGATCGGGAATCCGAATCGATTTGCCAGCGAATAAACCAGATAGCGTTCGATGAAACTTGGGTAATCACTCCTAGCCACCTGCCGTTTGGCTTGTTCGACGTAACTGATCCACCATTCATCGAGAAGTTTGGTCCAGCGGTCGCTGGTCGCCCGATCAAGCTTGCGCTGATCTACCTTTTGAGGGACCAAGGTGAGTGTCTGTTTAACTTCCCCGTCAAGTTCGATTTCCAGGGGGGCGTCTCCGACGAATAGAAAATGGATTCGTACATGCTCAACCGGATCGATGTATTCCCGCACCCTTTCGATCGCGTTGCGCAGGCGTCGCAGGACTGATCCATCTCCGATTCGGCGTTCACCAGATGCCTTCGATGCATTGCGATCCTCGTCGGATTGTGGATCGGGTTCGATCGATACGATTTGAATCGCTGGGTACAAAATCCGCTGGTTCTTTTCCGTTGCGACCACTCTGAGCGTCGCGTCGGATGCAACCTGCCCTGCCCCAATCAAGACTTGACCGATCCCCAATCCTGGAAACGGCCCTTGTTCCGATTGCAGAATCGCAATGCCTCGTTTGTCCTGCGCGCAGAGCGATTGCGGATCGAAAAGGATCAAAAGAAAAAACAAAAACCCAAAGCAGATGAATTCAATCCGATATTGCATACTTGGGTTCCTAGTCAGTATCGCGCTAGTGGTCCAGAGCCCGATCGCCCTAGTCCTTGGATTGTGGCTGCCACGGCTTGATTCATGAAACCGAGCTCACTGCTAACGGCGATGAATTGCCAGCCTTGCTCGATCCTTCGCAGGGCCGTAGGAGCATCTGCAACATGAATCCCTGGGGCGACCCCATGGGATTTGGCGGACCTCAGGATCCTCTCCAAGGCTTGGACAAATTGCGGATCATCGGTTTCCATTTGTGGGGTTTTTCCCATCGAAGCCAGTAGGTCATTGGGCCCGACAAAGACCGCATCGACTCCTGGGACACTCAGGATCTGATCGATGTTCTCGACGGCGTCGATATGTTCGGCTTGTACGACGACCAGGACTTCGTCGTTTGCCCGCTTGTAATACTCGGCGGCATTGGTTCCGAAGTTCAACGCATGAACGCTTCCGCCGACGCTGCGGGTACCGGTCGGCGGATACTTGCAACTCGATACGGCCAGCTCTGCCAGTTCGACGGTGTTGCACATCGGAAAGACGATTCCATAGGCGCCCAAATCCAGAGCGCGTTTGGCGTTCTGGTGGGTGATCGAGGGGACACGGATCAGCGGAACGCAACCGGCTTCTGCAACGTGGGCAAAGATGGCTGAGGCTGTTTCCCAATCGCAATTGCTGTGCTCCATGTCGACGGTCAACCAAGGGAAACCTGCTCTTGCCATGAAACGGGCAGCAACGGGACTTGAAAGCGACAACCAAGTTCCGACTTGGGGCTCTCCTCGTTTCAACGCTTCTCGTACGGAGTTCTTGATCATAGTGCTGTGGCCATCGAGTTGGAGTTGTTGGGGGGAACGTAAGCGTTCAGAGCGTCCATTGCTTGACGCGGAGCGATTCGGAGTGCAACACCTCGGGATTGCAGAGGCACTTTGGTGTTCTGCCTTCGAGGATATCAACGATCGGCTCGTAGCAACCGAGGCTCATCCGAACGGCCGCCTCGCGCGAATTGAACGCGTTGTGAGGTGTCAGAAGCAAATTGGGAGTGGAACGCAGCGGATGATCGGCGGGCAAAGGTTCCTGTTCGTACACATCCATCGCAGCCCCAGCAATTCGACCGTTTTTCACCGCATCCATAAGCGCCACAGGATCGACCAAGGCACCTCTTGCGGTGTTGATCAGATAAGCCCCTGGACGCATTTTAGAAATGGAGTTGCGGTTGATCAGGTGACGCGTATCTGGTGTATTCGGTGCATGGATGGAAACAAAGTCGGAGTTGCCGAGCAAATCATCGAGACCCAACCACTGAATGCGACTGGCAAGAGACGTTAGCTGAGTGTCGAATTTCCCAGAGGCGATCGCCGATTGCATCCAAGGGTCGTGAACCGCGATCCTAAGTCCAAATCCTAGAGCCCGTTGGGCGACCGCTTGGCCGATTCTGCCGAAACCAACGAGGCCAAGCGTTTTGTCCCGAAGCTCGACTCCGGGAAATTCGGCCCAGCCTCCAGAGTGCATGCAAGCGTATCCGACATGGATGTGCCGGGCGACCGATAGCAAAAGTCCCATGCAATAATCGGCTACCGCATCGGTCATTGCGTCCGGAACGTTTGTGACCAGGATGCCATGTTTGGTCGCAGATACCAGATCGACGCTGTCGATGCCGATTCCACATCGAGCCACGAGTTTGAGCTTTGGTAACTCCTCGAAGGCTTCTTGGCAGTACGGATCGATGGCCGCGATCACCGCATCGCACCCTTGAGCTTGCTCGATGAGTTGCTCGAGACTCAGCGGTCCCCAACTCTGCGAATCGATAACTTGGCAGCCCAGTTTGCCCAGTTTGTCACGATAAGTCTTTCCACTGACCGCGAAGGCCTGCGCGGTGACCAAAATCCGCATGGGAGTC
>JBJTAQ010000475.1:0-1338 GCA_046090945.1 Pirellula sp. | reverse complement strand
AGGAGTATCGATGATAGATGTCTGTGCATCGATTCGAAACCACTCTGCAGTGGTCGTGGTATGTTTGCCCTTTTGATTCTCTGAACTGACCGCTTGGACTCGCTGAGCAAGTCCTGGGATCAAGTAATTCAGAATGCTCGATTTACCGACACCGCTTTGCCCAATGACTGCACTGGCCTTGGCGTGAACCCATGAAGTTAGAGCTTCCATCCCCCAGCCTTCGACGGCGCTGAGCATGAAAACTCGGTATCCCATTTGGGCGTAGCTGCCGATAAGAGGCTGTAGTTTTTCCGGAGCGATCAAATCGCACTTGTTGATGCAGATCGCAGCCTGAATTTCATTCTGCTCGGCGGTTGCAAGAACACGGTCGATCAAATTGGGTTTGATCGAGGGTTCTGCGGCGCTGGTAACGACCAGGATTTGGTCGATGTTTGAAGCGATGACATGCCGACGATTTTTGCTGGTTCGACACAGCTCGGAGGCTCGCGGCTCGATGCGCACAATCCAACCTTGGTTGCTCCCATGAGGTTCGACTCGGACACGATCCCCGGTGACCACCACATGCCGCTGGGTCGTTGAAAGATTCTTGAGCACACGACGGACGGCGCATCGAAGCTGACTGCCGTCGGCTAGCTCTACAATCGATTCGAGCCCATGAACACGGATCACGCGTCCATCGAGTGCCGATTCCGAGGCATCGATCTGAATGGACTGGAATGTGTCGCGGTGCTCGGGATCTACCAAATCACCTTTGACAGTCCGCCGCCTGGTCAGATCTCCTTTGCCGGTGATCCTTTGAGAATTTTGGGTGTCGATATCGTCCCGAGAATCCGCGTACTGCTCGGTGAACCCTCGCTCTCGGCGTTGGGCCTGGTGTCCTTTGCGAAATTCGATGCGGGTCTTCTTAGGCTTCTTCTTAGACATCGCGATTACTGGTCGCCAATGACCGAGGCGGTCGAATCGCTAAGTTCAGTTTCTTGGATCAAATCATCCGATCCATGGACGCTCGGTCCGATCAATTCCAAGATCTCTTTTTCATCGAGTTCCTCGCGAAGCATCAAAGCATCCTTGAGCTTTTCGAGAGCTTCGCGGTGTTTCTCAAGAAGCCCGATTGCAAGACGGTCAGCCTCTCTGAGGGTCTCGCCGATCTCTCCATCGATGATCTCTTGGGTCTTCTCGCTGAATTGACGTTGCTGATGGATTTCGCGTCCGAGAAATGGATCGCTATCGGAAAGCTTGTAAGAAACCGGACCGAGTTTACGACTCATTCCCCAATGGGAAATCATTCGTCGCGAGAGCGACGTGGCTCTTTCCAGATCGTTCTCTGCCCCGACGCTC
>JBJTAQ010000474.1:0-5655 GCA_046090945.1 Pirellula sp. | reverse complement strand
ATCGCGACGATCGATGTCAAAGAGCTTGTACTCCAAGTCGCTAACACGATAGAATCGCTCGCGACCAAGAGCAATAACACCGTCGAGTGTTATTTTTCTGAAGACATCGGCATGATGGAATCCGATCCGCTCAAGCTACGGCAATGTTTGCTGAACCTGCTCTCGAACGCTTGCAAATTTTCTTCCAACAGTCGTATCGACATCCGCGTCAGCGCGGTGACAGACCAAGCAACAACTTGGATTCGATTCGCAGTTACCGACCGAGGAATTGGGATTACCGAAGAGCAGATTGGGCGATTATTCAAGCCCTTCGTCCAAGCCGACGATTCCATGACCAAGCGTTTTGGAGGAACCGGGCTGGGACTTGCTATCACCAAGAGCCATTGCCAACTTCTCGGAGGAGATATATCCGTAGAAAGTTCACCTGGAGTTAAGACTACTTTCACGATAACCCTGCCCAGGGTTACAACGGCGACTCCCCGGGCTAGTCAGATACCTGATTTGGCGGCTCATGTTTCAAGCGTCAACGACCCACCAATACCTTCTTCCACGCATCCATTGCCTGATAGAAAACTTGACAAGGATGTACCGAACACCAAGGTTTCCAATATCAAGATCCTCGTGATCGATGATGACCCCGATTCGCTAGAGTTGACACAGCGATTTCTATCTAAAGACGGATATTCAGTTATCCAAGCAACCGGCTTTGAATCCGGACTGCTGCTGGTCAAGTCTCAGCGACCTGATTTGATCCTGATGGATGTCATCGTGCCAAATATCAACGGCTGGCAGGCTCTAGCGATGTTCAAAGCAGACCCGGCTATCGCATCCATTCCAGTGATCCTCTTGACCGTGGATGAAAACAAATACATCGGCAAAGCTTTAGGGGCCAGCGAATGTCTTCCGAAGCCTATCGACTGGCCAACACTGAAAAAGACCCTGCTGACCCATATTCAAGAAAGCCAGACGAGGTACGTGTTGGTCGTTGAAGATGATCAGGCTAGCGCCGATATCATCTCCCGAACTCTGCAAAGAAACGGTTGGCCTGTTGAGGTGGTCAACAACGGCAAAGAGGCGCTGAAAAAAGTCCAAGCGACAGTGCCGAGTCTTGTGGTCCTGGATTTAATGATGCCCGAAATGGACGGCTTTACCTGCCTTCATCTTCTGCGTTCCTATCCTCATACGAGGACCTTGCCAGTCATTATTCTATCGAATAAGCATTTAACCGAGGAAGACCGCATGCGTCTCGAGGGGCCTGCAGTCAAGATTTTACCAAAGACCGGTACGCAGCGAACTGAACTGGTGGAATGGGTTCGCAAAATCCTCGGCTAGAACAATGCCTCTTGTTGATCTAGGTGCAATTAATCCTCGGTTCAACTATACTCGTCGGTCGATCGCCTATTGGCCTCCTGGCCTCGAATCAACTTTCATTTGCTCCAAGGAATCCACTTGTGAAAACATCGATGCGTTTTGCTTGTTTCGTAGGCTGTGTTTCAGTAGCCGGTCTTTCATCACTCCAGAATCCCGCAAGTGCTCAGGATTTCTTTTTCAAGGATGGAGATCGCGTGGTGATGATAGGCGATAGCATCACCGAGCAACACCTGTACTCGAACTATGTCGAAATGTGGACTGTGACAAGGTTTCCAAAATGGAACATCACCTTTCGCAACGTTGGGATCGGAGGAGATCGATCCGTGGGTGGAAACTCTCGATTTGCAAGGGATGTGCTGCTCCATAAGCCCACTGCGATGACCGTCGACTTCGGCATGAACGATGGTAGCTACAAAGAATTTTCCGAGCAGACCTTCAAACCCTATATGGACGGGTTGCAAGGTATGGCCGATCAAGCCAAAGCGGCCAGTATCCGGACCGCTTGGGTTACCCCACAGCCGCTGGATAACGACGAACAAGGCCCAACGGCACTGACCGGTTACAACCAAACGCTCGAGAGGTTCTCCGAAGGGGTCAAGCAGATCGCAGAGAAAAATAGTGGCAAGTTCGTCGATCAGTTTCACCCGTACCTGAAGGTTCTCGATGCAGCTCGCAGCAAGGGCTCCAAGTACAATCGCATCACGGCCGGCGATGCGGTCCATCCCGGACCGCCAGGACAAGCCCTCATGGCCGCCTCGATTCTCAAAGGGATGAACTTCCCCCCTTTGGTCGCTTCGGTCGCGATCGACGCAAAACAGAACAAAGTCACCAACCAAGACAACTGCAGCGTCGAAGGGCTCGAGGTCACCGGCCAAGGAGTCCGTTTTCGAAAACTCGACCATGCGCTCCCATTCTTCCCCGAAGATGCCTCAAGTATCTTGCCCTGGACACCTATACTCGATGAGCTCAACGATTATCGAATTCAAGTCGCTGGGCTAGCACCGGGCAACTACAAGATTCGGATCGATGGTGTGGATGTTTCCGAACAAAGCGCCGAGCGACTTGCTGCCGGCGTCGATATCGCTGCGGATGTTCTGAAATCCGGACCTCTGGCCGAGCAAGCAAAAAAGGTCAAAGAAGCCGTCGAGAAGAAGAATCGCTACCATCACGACCAGATCTTCCGAGGAGTCGTTCTGAGTGGTGTTCCTGAATGGGTCTATGCAGCCATCCCACGCGAAGAGTTGGAGGAAAAGAAAAAGCAAATCATCGACGAGCGTCTGAAAAAAGTCGCTGAACTCGATACCCAGCTCGCCAACACTCTGAAAATGGAATCCCATCAATTCCAGATCGTTCCGATCGCAAACTAGCACCCCTTTTACCCCCCTTGGGCAGGGTCGGGAAAAATCTTTTTTGAGGATTTTTGCGCAAGTGACCAGACTAGTCACTCTCGGGCTTCACATTCTCTTAACTGACGGTTTTCTCGATGGTTAGGGAGGCTTCTGAGGGGTGATTTTGCCTCCAGTAGCATTTCTTACCCAATCCTCAAATCCAGACACCCGCAGGCTTTAAGTCGGTTTGAAGCGAGTTGAACAAAAAATTTGACTTTGCGTTTGAAAACGATAAACTGCGGGCCCATGACGCAACCTGTAGTACTGTTGCGGCAAAAGGACTACTAAGGGTAGTATCGCTTGCCGATAATGGAACTGCATGAACGTTCGGACGATACTGCCAAATGCGACCAGGCAGTTCCCGTCCAGCGCGTCGGAGGCTAGTACGGATTTCGGGGCAAGACGCCCCAGAAGGGTCGCAAGGAACCGTCTTTTCCAACTCACGCAAAAGGGCCCCTTTTCCTGTCCAAAATCTCCAGAGGATTTTATCCCCTGAAGCTAAGCGATTAGAAAAGCTTATTTTGCGAAGTCCCTCGTCAACTTCCATCACCCAGGAGTCGATTCATAACATGGCAACTGCAGAAATCGGAACTGAACACCGCTCTCGAACTCGTACGCCCCAGGAGGTTCGCGGGAACCGAAGCGGACTGAAAATCGAATCGCGATTCTGTCCTACAAGTGTTTCGGATCCTTTTGATACGACCGAATGGGAAACTCGCAGTGCGGCCATCAAGGATGAGAACGGCAAGGTCTTATTCGAGCAGACCAATTGCCAGATCCCTGCCACTTGGAGTCAGCTTGCGACCAACGTCGTCGTCAGCAAGTACTTCTATGGCGATCCAAAGAATCCCAAGGAGCGGGAGTACTCGGTCAAGCAGTTGATCCATCGAGTGACTCGGACGATTGCTGATTGGGGTTTGAAGGATGGGTATTTTGACCAACCTGCCGATGCAGAGCGTTTCTATCGCGATCTGACCTGGTTGTGCCTGCATCAGTACGGATCGTTCAACTCACCGGTATGGTTCAACGTCGGCCTGTTTCAAGCTTACAACGTCGTCGGGACCAAGTGCAATTGGCACTTCAACGTCGAGCGCGGAGAACTCGAACAACCCGAGAACCCTTACGAGTACCCACAAGCCTCGGCGTGCTTTATCCAGAGTGTCGATGACAATATGGAAGACATCATGCGGCTGGCAGCCAGCGAAGCGATGCTCTTTAAGTTCGGTTCGGGGACAGGTACCGACCTGTCGACGATCCGATCGAGCCGCGAGCGGCTCTCCGGTGGCGGCAAGCCCAGCGGTCCGCTTTCTTTCATGCGTGTCTATGACCAAATCGCCGCAGTGGTCAAGTCGGGTGGCAAGACCCGGCGTGCTGCCAAGATGCAGTCGATCAAAGTCTGGCACCCAGATGTCATGGACTTCATCGAGTGCAAGTGGAAGGAAGAGCAAAAGGCGCATGCTCTGATCCGAGAAGGCTACGAGTCGAACTTCAACGGTGAAGCTTACTCCTCGGTCATGTTCCAAAATGCGAATCTATCGGTCCGTGTGACCGATGAGTTCATGCAAGCGGTCCGAGACGACCAAGTCTGGAGCACCCGCTGGATTTCGGACAAGTGCAAGGAAGAGCCGCCAAAGTACCGAGCTCGTGAAGTGCTCAATCGCATGGCCGATTGCGCTTGGCACTGCGGTGACCCAGGTGTTCAGTACGACACGACCATCAACAAGTGGCACACTTGTCCAAATAGCGGTCGAATCAACGCTAGCAACCCCTGTTCGGAATACATGTTCCTCGATGATACGGCCTGCAATCTGGCCTCGATGAACCTGCTGACCTTCTTTGCCGACGGCGCCTTTGACGCGCAGGCCTATATCCACGCCACGCGGCTCTGGACGCTGACGCTGGAAATCAGCGTGATGATGGCGCAGTTTCCGTCGAAGGAAATCGCGCAACTTTCCTATGACTTCCGCACCCTGGGCCTTGGCTATGCCTATATCGGCGGGCTGCTGATGAACATGGGCCTTGGCTATGATTCCGACGCGGGGCGGGCGCTCTGCGGGGCGCTGACGGCGCTGATGACCGGCGTGACCTATGCCACCAGCGCCGAAATCGCGGCCGAGCTTGGCCCCTTTGCGGGCTATGGCCGCAACGCGCCGCATATGCTGCGCGTGATCCGCAACCATCGCCGCGCCGCCTATGGCGAAACCAAGGGCTATGAGGCCCTGAACGTGGCCCCCGTGCCGCTGGATGCCGCCAATTGCCCCGCGCCTGATCTGGTGACGCTGGCCCGTGGTGCCTGGGATGAGGCGCTGGCCCTTGGCGAGCAGCATGGATATCGCAACGCCCAGACTACCGTCATAGCCCCCACCGGCACCATCGGTCTGGTTATGGATTGCGACACGACCGGGATCGAGCCTGATTTCGCGCTGGTCAAGTTCAAGAAGCTGGCGGGCGGTGGTTACTTCAAGATCATCAACCAATCGGTTCCGGCGGCACTGGAAAAGCTGGGCTATTCCTCGGGCCAGATCGCCGAGATCGTGGCCTATGCGGTGGGTCATGGCACGCTGGGCAATTGCCCCGGCATCAACCATACCGCGCTGATCGGCCACGGCTTTGGACCGCGCGAGATCGAGAAGATCGAGGCCGCGCTGCCTTCGGCCTTTGACATCCGCTTTGTCTTCAACCAGTGGACGCTGGGGGAAGAGTTCTGCAAGCACACGCTGGGCATTCCGGCCGAAAAACTGCTGGACCCGACCTTCGATCTGCTGCGCCATCTGGGCTTTACCAAGGCGCAGATTGATGCGGCCAATGATCATGTCTGCGGGACGATGACGCTGGAAGGGGCGCCTTTCCTCAAGGCCCAGCACCTGCCGGTCTTTGACTGCGCCAATCCCTGCGG
>JBJTAQ010000473.1:0-1274 GCA_046090945.1 Pirellula sp. | reverse complement strand
AGTGCGATGTCGATCAAGTGGAGAAAATGAACCCGGTGCCTCTAGAAGTACCGGGTGCAGGCGGGGCTTATCAGGTCGAAGTTCCCCAGATGATATCATGGCGGTTGGCAGAGCGGTTTCGCTGGCCTACCGATCATCTGTTGATCTTGTCCTGCGGAGTGATCGCTCCGCCAGTAGTCAACCAACAGAATACGCTCCTTACCGGTGGCGCGGGTGGATTGCTTGGGATTAACCGGATCCTTCCGGATATGTCGTTTCAAAAACAGGACGCGATCTTGGTGGTTGAATACCGCGGGGCTGCATCCACGCAATTGACGCCCGCTGCGTTGGCTGGAGCAAACCCGGCAGCGGCCGGTGTTCCGGGATTGCCAGCGGCAGGACCAGTTGTACCAGGCGTTCAACCCGGAGTCGTCGTCCCGGGAGTCGCCGGCGGCAACAGTCTTCGAGGTCGCTACTGATCGCTCCTGCACTCGAAAGTCAGACCTGTGTATTCAAGGCACGTATTCCTTTTGTCCGCTGGGACTTGGACCTTTCTTGCGTGCTTGCTGTTGCTGATGGTCAATGGAAACTGGTTGCTTCGGAATATCCATCGAGATGCTCCGCCGCTTCCGCACGGAGATGGGCCTGATTACGAGTCGTTGGCTTATAGTCTATCGATTGGAAGAGGGTTCGAGTTCGCTTGGCAAGACCCCCAGTGGCAAGCGCCTTATAGGGATGCCGCGTTGGCCGACGAGTATTCGCAAGTCCGACGGCGAGATTGGCCTGGTTCAACAACCTCGCGTCCCCCTGCCCTGCCCTGGCTGATCAGCCAAGTCTACGGTTGGATACCGCGAGGTCCCAAAGCGTTCGAATCGGTACGCTGGTTATCGGTCGGAGCCTTGAGCTTGGCAGGAACCCTGGCCGTTTGGCTTGCAGGTCGTTGGACCTTGGACGTCATTCAAATGCGAACCAATCCGCCGAAAGCATTCGTTTATCTGCCGTTCATCGCATGCGTAACTGCCTTGGCCCTAGCGATGCTGGATCGTACGATCAAGACATATGTAGTGGATTTTCTTACAGAACCTTGGGCTCTAATGGGTGTCACGTCCTTCGCTTGGACTCTGAGTCGATGGACCAAAGACCGAGACTGCTTGCACTGGCTATGGATTGCTGGTTCTATTTTTGGAGCGATGGTTCTATTTCGCTCCCTGTTTATTCTTTGGCTACCTGTCTTAGTATTTGGAATACTGAGGTCAGGCAAAGTACCCGATGCGAAGCCTCTGCGTTGGTGGATC
>JBJTAQ010000472.1:0-9904 GCA_046090945.1 Pirellula sp. | reverse complement strand
AAGAGATACTTCCCATCGCGCGAGAACTTGGCATGACAGCTTTGGATGTGTGGCCCAAGGTGCATGGCAGCCAGCGAGAGCAGTTAGCGGAAATGGGGGAGGAGAGATTCAACGAGTTGCTATCAAGTTCCGGTTGCAAATTGGATTGCTTAACCCAATATCCACTGGGTCCATTTGGTTTAGGTCAGGAGATGCGATTAGCCAAACGATTAGGTTGCGGCACGATCGTAACCGGTTCTGGGGGGCCTAAGGGGCTTAAGGGAGACGAGTTGAAGCGCGCGGTAGAGGACTTTGCCGAGAGAATGAAACCTCATTTAGAGGTGGCACAGGAATGCGGGGTGACGATTGCGATCGAGAATCATGCGAGCAGTTTATTAGATAGTCCAGAATCGATGCGATGGCTTTTTGAAATGCGGGCATCGGATCGACTTGGGATAGCTTTTGCACCGTATCATTTACCTCAGGACGAGAGTTTGCTGCAGCAATTAATAAGAGATGTATTGCCTGGTATCCAGGTTTTCTATGCATGGCAGCATGGCAAGGGCTGCATGCAAGCACAAGAGAAACAGGACGAGCGATTGCAATTGCCAGGTAGGGGCAGTTTGGACTTTGGTCCATTATTTTCTGAGCTTAGAAAAGGGGGGTATAGCCGCTGGGTCGAGGTGTTCATGCATCCGTTTCCCAGAGGAATTCCGATTGCTGAGGATTTGGCGAGTGTCAGCGAATTGGTGAGGGAATGCAAGTCCTATGTGGACCGCGTTTGGCATACGGCAGGTGTGTAAATAGCTCGAGTCACAGTGCTTTGTGAAAAAAAAATTTGCAAATCCTTGAAAGTGGTTGACCATTTCGTTGACAAAAACTCAGTTTTTGGATGATTAGTGGCTAGAGCATTGCCAAGGCGACGGAGTTAGCCAGAAACGTACGGAGCAGACAGGAACGGATTCCCAGAGGTGCTCGGTTGTTCGTTTTTGTGTTCGGTAAGCTTCACGTTGAACGGTAGGGAGACCTTGGATTATGGCGCGTAAACCACGTTGTAATAATATCTCAGCCAATGAGATCACCATTGCGCATGTGTGGACACAGACCGTCCAGCAGATGTTTTTGCTTGGGAAGGACTCGTGTACCAACCAAGACTATTCGCATCGAAAGGACTGGATTATCGACATCATGTCGCATCAATCGATGTTCATGGCGATAGACATATTGCGGTTTGCAATCATGGACAATCACGTCCATTTTCTGCTCAGAACCAGGCCTGATGTGGTGCAAAGTTGGAGTGACGAAGAGGTAGCTTGGAGCTACTTAAGCTTGTGTCCCAAGTACAAGCGTCGCAGGAAGGTCAATGGCAAGTGGGAGTATGAGGCGCAGGAGCCCAGTGAGTGTGACATACGTGACCTAGTCAACGATCAGAAGAAACTCAAGAAGGTCCGCGAGAAGCTCAGTTCCCTGAGTTTTTGGATGCAGTTGCTCAAGCAAAGGGTAGCCAAGCGGGCCAATGCGGAGGTGCAAGACGGAGAGGTGTGCAAGGGAGCGTTTTGGAAGGGTCGCTTTGAAATGACTGTGATTAACACGCGGGCGCACATGTTGACATGTTCGGTGTACATCGACTTGAATGCGTATCGGGCCAGGATGACCGATAGTCTTATGGGGTATCAATACACATCGATCTACATGCAGCTAAAAGAAGCTTTGAATGCGATGCTGCTCAGTGGGGATTTGGTTGCGACCCAGGAGCATCCCATGGGAGCCTTTCCGGAGTCTGGAATGCTCAGTCCAATTGAGTTTCGGGAGACCGGGAATGAGGAATTATCGAGTCTAGAGGCTGAAAGCTCCGCAGTTCAAACTGTGGAGTCGCAGGGTTTAGAGGCACGCAAGCGGGCCAGGAGGAAGCGGTTAAGGTGCAGCGATACGGGATTTTTGGAGATCACGTCCAAGCAGTACTGCGAGTTGGTCGAGTGGAGCAAGGAGCAGTTGGGTGCCCAGCGGAGGGGTGTGGTATCCGGATTGGAGCATGCGGTAGTAAGTTCGTATGGGATGAGTTCGGCGGTATGGAACGATCGGCTATTGCATTTTCGGAAGATGTATCGGGAGGAGGCGGGTGCATCGCGAAGGAAGTTAATGGAGGGGTTTTGTGGAGAGGTGACGGCCGCGATGTATTTAGCGTTGAGCGACACCGAGTTTAAGCGTCAGGGGTTGGTCGATGGTGAGGGTAATTTAGGTTAGAGCGATTAGCTTCGGCCCAGAGGGATGGGAAGAGGACTTGAGCAGCAGGTCCGGGCCTATTGGATAGTTAGGCGTGTGTGGTAACGCGAGTGGACGCAGGGGTGAACTGTTGCCGCTGGTTGGTATCTAGGGTGTGTTTTTAGGGTGATAGATCCATGTCAGAATTGCGTGGACTTCTATGAATTTCTGATCTAGAAAAAGCGGCGGAGTTGGTGGGCGGAAGCAAGCCCGGGCCAAAAATACTGCTTCTACTGGGGACAGGCACCCGGCGAAAGGTGGGTCGCCAGATGCTGGCAAGGAAAGGATGCAGAGGGCACGGGGGACAGGCACTCGGCATACGCGACTGGCGGGGGACAGGCACGCGGGATGGCGATAGATAAGCAGCGATGGTGTTGCCAAGCAGCGATGGGTCTCATCGAGGAACTTCGTCAAAAATTGAAGTTCCAAAAAACTATGGACTAATCTTTGCCGTCTCGGACAACCGCCGAATCCCTATCGCCACATTTCCAAAAGTACTCCCTCCCCCCAAATCCGTTAAACGCTCACTCGTCAAATCATTAAGACTCCTGCCATCAGCACTTAACTTGGGCCACCATTGCCCTACCGAGATCACTACCCCCTGCTTCGTATCCTCCGTTATCACAACCCTACGTTCGATGACCCCATAACGACTCGACACCTCGACCCGATCCCCTTCTATCACCCCAAACACCTCTGCATCCCTCGGATGGATCAACAGCTTAGGCTCCCCACCAGCTAGCTTGATGATGCTCGGAACATTCCCCATCGTGGTGTTGACTACCACCGCCCCAGGTGGCGAAATCAGCCTCAGAGGAAATCGTTCATCAAGAATTTCCTGAAACTCTATCTGCTTAGGAGCGGGTGAAAAACGAATCTTGCCATCCGAAAAATGACTCCCCTGAGAGTAAGGCAAAAACGGCTTGGGCAATGACAATTTGATCGATCGCTCTGTTACAAGCCTACTACGATCAATCCTACTTAACCACTCATTCGGCGAATCGAGCATCTTGTCGATCAGCTTATCCTCGCCCCACTCGAACTCTGGAATCTCCACGGAGAGCCTTTTAGCCAATTGCTGGAAAACCCATCGATTCGTTTGACACTCACCCCTTGCTGGTACCACCGCATCGGCATACTGCAAATAATAGTGGCCATAAGAGGTGTAAACATCCGGATGCTCCAAAAACGTCGTCGCAGGCAATAAATAATCGGCGTAGTCCGCAGTGTCAGTCTGAAAGTGCTCGAGAACTACCGTAAAGAGCGACTCCCGCTTTAGCCCCATACGAACTCTCGATGAGTCGGGTGCTACGGCTGCAGGATTGCTGTTGTAAACAAAAAACGCACGAACACTCTGTGGCTCGCTGAGTAGCTCACTGGCTAAACAATTCATGTTCACATGCCGACACCCAGCCGCAACGCGGTGCGCTCCGGTGATCTCCCCGCGATTGAGACGAAACGCTCCACTCGTCGACAGCACTGAGCCTCCGCCAAGCTTTTTCCACGCCCCAATCAACGCCGGCAAAAGAGTGATTGCCCGACAAGCGTTCCCTCCCCCTTCGTTTCGGGTCATTCCATAGCCAACCTTAATAAAACTCGATCCGCTACTTGCAAAATCGCGTACCATCCTACGAAGAGACTCGAGCGGAACATCGCAATACTCCGAAGCCCGTTCGATCGTCCACTCACGACAAGCTTGTCGGTATTCCTCAAGCCCTATCGCATACTTTGCAAGATAGTCACTATCCTCCCAACCTTGAGCCAATATCTCTCCCCCAATCGCAAGCGCCAAAGCCGCATCAGTCCCCACCTTGATCTGCCAATGCTCATCAGCAAATCGGGATGTCTCATTGCGATACGGGTCAATGTGTAGAATCTTCGCTCCTCGCTTTCGTGCTTCCTTCAGAAAAGGAGCAAGATGCGAATTGCTACGAAGCACGTTAATGCCCCATAGGACTATAAATCTCGAGTGGACCAAATCCTCCGGATCAGTACCAATCTTGTTCGGTCCATAATTGGCCTCCCATGCCGCACCACCCGTCGTTGCGCAAATAGTCTGGTCTAACTCCAACGCTCCTAGCGATCTGAAAAAGGCACTAGGCGTGTCTCCTTGGATCACCCCCATCGTTCCGGCATAGTGATAAGGAAGAACAGATTGACCACCGAATTGATCAAGAATTGCACGCAACCGCTCCGCAATCTCGTCAAGTGCCTTATCCCAACTGATACGCTCGAATCGCCCTTGCCCCTTGGCCCCCACACGCCGCATCGGATATAGCAATCGGTCGGCTTGCTCCTGTCGCTCCGGATAACGCGACGTCTTGACACATGCAAACCCTTTGGTAATCGGATGTTTGGGATCTCCAGTCAAACCCACGACCCTGTCTCCATCAACTTGGATATGCAACGCACAAGCGTCCGGACAATCCAAAGCGCACACCGAAGGCAGAACTCGAAGCGATGTTTTAGAACTCATGAATTAAGCCTCGTGCACCAAGCGTTTGCGATCGCAACTATCATCGGTATATCTCTCTCGCAATTCGTTAATAGATGATTACTGCCCGGCAAAGCAACCAGTGTTCGCGGAAAACTAGCCGTTTCATACCCTGCGTTTCGAACTGCATGGAAAAAACCAACAGTTTCATCCTGGGGCGAATGAAAAATCAACATCGGTTTTTTAAGTCCTGCAACCCGCCTTGCCAAGTCTTGGCGGCGAAAGTCATCAACCATCTGCCTGTGAATCTCAAGCTTCTGACCACCTATGCTCACTGTCCCAACTCCGACGTTTCCAATTTCAGGATCCATGCGCAAAAGCAAGTCGGCAAGATGCTCGGTGTCGCTAGGGGCCGCAAGCGAGATTACACCAACGCAACTGTTAATTTCGTCGGCCATCGCCATGCTGGCCGCTCCCCCAAAACTGTGCCCTATCAAAAACCTTGGGCCGTAATACTCGCCCGATAAAAAATCAACTGCAGACCGTAGATCTTCGCAGTTGGTTGTGAAGTTTGTTTCCGCGAAAACTCCTTGACTACCGCCCAGTCCACTGAAGTCGTATCGCAACACCCCCCACCCGCAATCGGCTAACCCGCGAGAGATTCGAA
The DNA here is from genome assembly GCA_046090945.1 of Pirellula sp. Lineage (GTDB taxonomy): Bacteria > Planctomycetota > Planctomycetia > Pirellulales > Pirellulaceae > JBKCUI01. The sequence continues at coordinate 4,562 of JBJTAQ010000472.1, read as the reverse complement.
CGATCGCCTTGAGGTCCTTGTTGCACGTAAAGCAATGTGAGAAAAGCATCCAGCCTTGCACCTGCATCTGTGGTATTTCGAGAATACCCGAGAGCTTTCCACGCCTACCAGGAAATTCAACACGATGGCTTTTTCTCATCGACCAACCCGCCACATTTGAATCGAACCTCGGTCTTTAGCCGCCTGAAAACCACCCGACAAACTATTCCCAATGATCTGCGTCTGCATTCGATAACTTCCCAAGATCGGTCCTAACTTCTTGCTGGAACTCAACAACGCCGTTCCATCGGGACTCGCCTGAGGCACCAGTTCCGCACGGTAGGCGAAAGGAATCACCGCTGCAAAGCGCCCGGTAAATCGAGCTTGATAAGTCCCACGACTCGTCGGACTAATCACCACTCTCATCGGGCCACTGTGGCCGGTCGACTCGCTTCGCCATTTGCCTCGCCATACACCCTGAGGATCTCCGTCCAAACCCTCCTGCGCAAAAGACTCCCCGCTACCGATCAGCGAACTTAGAACCAACACGCCACAAAAAATCGATGCAGATAACTTATTCATGATTTACCTTTCCGCTGTCTTGTACTACGCTTGCCGCTACCCGATTATAGATCACAGGCAATCAAAATAGATGGGTGTATAAGCTAAACGCTCGCCAAAGAGCACAAGTAGTATTCCATGAAGTCTAATTGGGAAAAAATCGCTGCAGAGATTTCTGCCAAGCAATCCAAAAAAGCCATCTGGAACATTCTGCGCAGATTCAATGAACCAGACTTGAGTTCTCCGGATCTGAACTGGATTATCAAGGATGATTGGCTATGGAAAGTCGAGTCCGAACATCTCTGCAGTGACGGCAAAGCGATTAAACTCACCATGCGATCATCGCATCACCACGACCTCTGCGAAACCGTCTTGCTCCGGCCAACAGCAAAACGCTTTTCCGTCTGCGTCTCGACCCAAATCGGCAGTGCGGTGTCTTGTGCATTCTGCGCAACCGGGAAAATGGGCCTCAAAAGAAACCTATCCTCATGGGAAATTGTTGAACAGTTTCTTCGAGCAGGTTGGGCGACAAAACGATTCATGGGCGACGCCCGCAATCCACCTCCGGTTCGCAATGTTGTGTTCATGGGAATGGGTGAACCGCTCCACAACCCGATGGCCGTCGAACAGGCGATCGCAGTGCTGAGCGACCCGAGTTGGTTTGGTTTGTCTCTTAGATCTATGACCCTCTCGACGGCAGGTGTACCGACCCAAATGGTCGCTATGGCACAACGATTCCCAAGACTTCGAATCGCCCTTAGTCTTCATTCGGCAGACCCTCAAAAACGCCGCAATTTGGTTCCGAAAGCAATCGGTGATTTAGAGGCTCTGCGTCAAACCATCCTTCAAATCAATGCTATTCAGAACGATACCGTTTGGATCGAGATCACGCTAATCGACGGGATCAACGATTCGGAACACGACGCTTCGCTACTAATTGATTTTTGCCAAGGTTTGAACGTTGAGGTCAACGTCATCCCTTATAACGACACCTCTCATGCAACCTTGGCGATCGCCTTGAAGCTAGCGGCCAGCCCGCTCGTACTCAAAGCACCGTCTCGGAAGAACGTTGATTCTTTTATAGCGAAATTGCGATCAAATGGAATAGTGACGACCTATCGAAATACGTTGGGACAAAGCATTCAGGCCGCCTGCGGACAACTGATCACGACCTCAAGTCTTCCGATCGAGGAATCGTGCTAGGCAACTATCAGCATGAGCAAACCGGTGGCCGCTAGAGATTTTCATCGCTCATACCACGAAGGTGTGCATCGACACACTCAGGTAAATGCTGGAGATGATAACCGCCCTCGAGAAGCGACACCAATCGCCCCTGGCAATACTCTTTGGCCAAACCTGCGATCCATTTGCCAGCCTGGCGGTAATGCTCTGCCTCAAGACTCAGTCCGCCAACCGGATCGGCAACGTGGGCGTCGAACCCTGCGCTGAGCAAGATCAATTCAGGTTTGATTTTTTGAGCTAATTCCTGAGTCTTACTGATTAGCTGGTCGAGAAACGCTTTCGGGCCGGTATCAGAAGGCACTGGAATGTTCACTTTGGTTCCAAGTGCCTTACCCGCCCCGGTCTCGTCCTTTCGGCCCGTTCCAGGATAAAAAGGAAAGCGATGAATCGACACAAATCCAACCGCTGGATCCTCCCAAAAGGATGCTTGGGTGCCATTGCCGTGATGCACATCCCAGTCGACTATCAGGACGCTCTGACAGCCTAAGGATCGGGCAAACTGTGCAGCGATAGAAACGTTGTTAAGAAGACAGAATCCCATCGGCGCATCGTGCAGCGCGTGATGCCCTGGTGGACGAATCGCGCAGAAGGCTTGGGTGTCCTCTCCGCTGCAGACGCGTCTTACAGCATCACAAGCTGCACCTGCTGCGAGCGTCGCAGCATCCCAAGATCCCATCGATACGACCGTGTCGGATTCGATGCGCCCTCGATCTTGATCGCACCATTGTTTGAGCTGTTCGATATAACGCTCCGAGTGATTCCGTTTGCATTGCTCGACGGTGGCAGCAAGCCAGTTTGGTTTGTTGCAGCTCGTAAGCCAACCCTTTTTCTCAAGCATTGCGTTGACATTGACAATTCGTTGGATGCATTCGGGGTGGTTCCCCGTTTGGTGTTTTTCAAAGATTTCGCTGTGGTACAAAAGCATACGCGTGGCCACGTAATTACTGAAAAGATGGTATACTTACACTTGTATGATTGTAGCGAAATGGTCATCCCACCGCATCCTCTTGCCCCCTGACCTTCGGAGTCCTCCCCCATGAAAAAACGAATCCATCCTGGTCCGTCTTCCCTCACAAAGTCAGCCGGCTCGCATGCAACTTTGGGCAATCCAAATCGATTTCGAGTCGCCGCAGCAAGTCTAGTAGCCGGTTTATCGAGCTTGGTCTGTCTGCCTGCAACAAGCTGGTCGACCGAGCCGACCGTCGCAAGTCCGGCGACTGAATCGAAGTACGCGATCAAAGACCTCGATGGACATTTTCCGTTCGCGGTACCTGAAACAAAAGAAGCTTGGGAGACTCGTGCCAAAGAGCTTCGTCAGCAGATGCTTGTATCTTTGGGCATGTACCCGATGCCGACGCTAGCCCCGGTGAAACCTGTGGTGCATTCTCGGCGTGAGATGGATGGTTATGCCATTGAAAAAGTGTACTTCGAGAGTCTTCCTGGTTTCTTTGTCACCGGCAGTCTCTACACACCGACGAACCCTTTGGCAGAGGGACAAAAGCGGCCGGCAGTCTTGTGCCCTCACGGACACTGGGCCAACGGTCGGTTCTACTACACTTCGGACGCCGAGATGAAGCGAGAGTTGGCCTCCGGAGCCGAACGTTTTGAATCGGCAGCACGCAGTCCTCTGCAGGCTCGCTGCGTTCAACTGGCTCGTATGGGAATCGTCGTCTTTCATTACGACATGATGGGGAATGCTGACAATCAGCAGATCAGCGCCGAGCGTGTGCACGGGTTTGGGAACCCCAAAATTTCGAATCCCGATGTCGCTCCTGGCAAGTGGCTCCTGTACAGTCCCACCGCAGAGGGTTTGCTGCAAAACATCATGGGGATGCAAACGATCAACAGTATTCAATCTCTCGAATTTCTCCTACAGCGCGCCGATGTCGATCCCAAACGCATCTCGATCACAGGTGCCAGCGGTGGTGGTACGCAAACATTCATCGCTTCGGCCATCGAACCTCGATTCGCGGGTGCTTATCCAGTCGTCATGGTCAGCACTTCCATGCAAGGTGGTTGCACTTGTGAAAACGCGGTCGGACTTCGAGTCAACACAGGCAACGTCGAGCTAGCGGCTCTTACTGCACCTCGCCCTTTAGGTGTCAACGCAGCCAACGACTGGACCAAGGACATGGCCAAGGACGGATACCCCGAACTGAAAAAACTCTATGGCCTTTACGGTGTACCGGACGCAGTGACTTTTCATAACGCTGTCCACTTCCCGCACAACTACAACCATGTCACTCGCGTACCAATGTACGGTTTCATGAACCGAATGTTCGGACTTGGTATGGAAGAACCGATCCTCGAAAAGGACTTCCAAGTCCTGAAGTCCGCCGACATGACTGTTTGGGATGACCAGCATCCCAAGCCACAGGGTGGGATCGATTTCGAAGCAGACTTGCTAGACCGCTGGGCCAAGGATGTCGAGTCCAAGGTGGCTGCATCTCCCGAGATACGTCAGACCGGTTGGAAGTCGATTCTTGGCCCTGCAAACAATGTCGCAAAGACGCTCAGTGTTTCTGACGCGAAGTCGCAGGACGATGTTCTCACAATCCGAGTACTCAACGCGGATGGGACGAATGTCGGAGTGCTCAAGACACGCTCGGGACTTGGCACTCCAGGCCTGAAAATACGATTGTTGGGCGATATCAACAGTTCCGACCTGCCTAAGCAGGGCGAGGCTATTTTAGCGATCGACGACGCTTGGGGGATCAACCTAGGAGCTTCGGAACAGTCGCTTGTTAAAAACCCTCGCCCGGCTGCTTGTTATACTTACG
>JBJTAQ010000471.1:0-3681 GCA_046090945.1 Pirellula sp. | reverse complement strand
AGGTCGGAGATCATCTTGCCGCACTGGCCCCTGGGTCGGAACTCCCACGGGCTTTTTTGAAGGGTTCCTTGCCCTCCCTGAAAGGTGATGAGTTTTTCCGAACCCGGCATTGGGCGATCGTGATGTTCGATGAGCGAGGGTTTATAGTCGAAGGTGTCTAAGTGACTGCAGGCCCCGGCACAGAAGATCATCAGGACTTGTTTCGCACGTGGTTCAAAGTGAGGAGCCCTGGCTTTGTTCGGTATTGCCGGATCGATCCCAGGTCGAATTGGGGTCTTGTCGTTGGGATGAGCAAGCACGCGTTCTCGGGTTAAGAGATCCAGTGCGGCGAGACTACCGAGCGACGTGCTGCTGATCGTCATCAGATGATCGGTAAGAAACGAGCGGCGGTTAAGGGGTGGCTGGCTTGGCATCAATAGAAATACCTGCGGCTAAAAGATAAACAAAAACTCGCTGGTGTTGAGCAACGCTCTGCAGAATGGCAACAAACCTTGTTCCCGAATCATCTGAGCTGAAAGTCCGATTTCTCTAGCGTCTGGTTGACGAGCGAAAAGTATTTCGAAGGCGGCTCGGATTTGCTGATTGGGATCTGATTGGTCGATTTGCGTCAATCGCTTAGCAAGCAATTCCGATTGCTGGATGACAAAGGGGCTATTGAACAAATTTAGCGATTGCAAGGGTGTATTGGAACGGGGGCGTTTGGGGACGACCTGATTGCCACTTGGGCAATCAAATGCGCCAAATACTGGGTCTTGTTCTTGGCGAATGCGCGTTAAGTAAACCATCCGTCGGTACTCCGCTGGGCCGAGGTTTTCTTTCGGGAAATAGCGATAGACGTTGTCTTGCTCGACCCTTTGTAAAAAGAAACCAGGACCACCCATCCGATAGTCCATCACATTGCTAACTACAAGCATGCTGTCGCGAATCGATTCTGCTTCGAGTCTTCGGGGAGGGAATCGCCAAAGCAAACGTGCCTCGGAGTCCAGTTCTAGTCCTTGTGGATTGGGTTTCGAGGACTGCCTAAAGGCTCGTGAGGTGAGCATTTCGCGGTGCAGTTGCTTGAGCGACCATCCTTGGTCGATCAATCTTCCAGCGAGCCAGTCGAGCAGTTCGGGGTGTATTGGGGGAGTGCCATTGGCTCCAAAATCGCTTGGTGTATCAACAATTCCAGTTCCAAAGGTGTATTGCCAAAGTCGATTCACGATGACTCGTGCTGTTAAAGGGTTTGCGGGATCGGTGATCCACTTAGCAAGTGCCAATCGGCGGTCTTGTTCGGGCGAGTTATCCGGCAGTTCTGGTCCTCCGAGGGAACCGACCAAGGCGGGCCCGACGACTTCGCGTTTCATCAGGGGGTCACCACGAGAGAGTCGATGGGTCGTCGGAGGAGCAGAGAATGTCCCCAGCCAGACCGAGCGACCCTCAATGAGTTTCTTTCGCTCAGTTTCGAGTTCCTTTTTTTGTTCTCGCAATGCCTTGAAGCGAGCCTTGTCTGCTGGTCCTAAAAACTCCATAAGTGCACCCAGCGAGTCTGAAGCGTTAGCGAATCGATTATCGTGCGAGGCGATCAAAATCCACTGATCCTCTTTGACGCGAGCTTCGATTTTGTATTGCGTAGGAGTACGATCCTTGAATTGCTCGGATCGATCTCGGCCCCATCGCATTTGGTTTATGGTTTGAGGCTCTTGAAAATCGATTTGAATCCAGCCCGCGTCAATCTCATTGGAGATCCAACTAAAGGCATTTCCTGTGTTGCCATCGTTGATATGTTCAAGTTGATGGATCGCATACCCGGGAAGTGTCCCGGAGGCTTTCGCTTTCGAGCCCATCGAGGCTAAGGCGACATTGGCCTTTTGGGTGTTAAAAACCTCCCATTCATCCAGGCAAGGCTGGGATCCAGAGGAAGCAAGCACCGTGAGTCGCACGGACTTGGCAAGGATGGGATCGAAGGTTTCCTCGTTGACTTTGGAAGAGACCGCTGGCCGCAGGTTCCTTGATTCGGCAGTCTGCCTGGCGGTAGTCTCGATGGCTTGGAGTTCGGTATCGAGTAATTCCAGTTCTGAATTGATTCGCTCGATACGTTGTGTTTTCTCCGGAGTAATTTCGCTTGGAAGAACGCGCTCAGCGAAATTGACACCTGCATAGATGGCTTGAAGTGCGTAGAAATCCTTTTGAGTGATCGGATCGAACTTGTGATCGTGACAACGTGCACAACCGAGCGTGAGCCCAAGGAATGCGGTTCCAGTGGTGTTGATCAGGTCGGCTAATTCGTCTTGCCGCTGCATGAGAGTAAGGTTTACATCAGGACTTTTGACAATATCAAAGGTTCCGGCGACTAGGAAACCAGTTGCGAGATCTTTCCCTAAGGCATCACCTGCAATCTGGGCTCTAATAAACTCGTCGTAGGGCATGTCTTGATTGAATGCATCGATCACGTAATCGCGGAAGGGCCATGCGTTGTATCGAACCCGGTTGGTTTCAAAACCGTTTGACTCAGCAAATCGGATCACATCGAACCAGTGTCGAGCCATTCGTTCTCCGTAGCGAGGGTCCGCCAGGACGCGATCGACCAGTTGCTCGTATGCATCAAGACTCTGATCGTTCACAAAAGCATTAGCTTCTTCCGGGGTTGGTGGAACTCCCAACGCGACCAGAAATATTCTGCGGATGAACGTACGTCGATCAGCAAGCTCCGAGAATGCAAGTTTTTTCGCGTCGAGTCGAGTTTCAAGCCAACGATCGAGGGTTCCAAATCCATCGAATTCAGACGGCGATTGCTCGGTTGGCGGCCAACGAACTTCGATGGGCCTAAAGCTCCAGGGATGTGGCCTTGTCATAGACTTCGAGTCATCGGGTCCTAAGGCACCTTGATCGATCCAATTCCTGAGAATGGCGATTTGCTTCCCGGTCAGTTGCTCGCCTTCGGGGGGCATTTGGTAATCCGGGTCTTGGCCCGAGACGACTTGGATCAGCCGGCTCTTCTCAGCGTTACCGACTTGGACAATTGGTCCGTTACTCGAGCCCTTGAGGATGGCTGAGCGCAGATCGAGTCTCAAGTCGGCGGTTTGCTTGCTAGGACCGTGGCATTGCGAGCAGTGCTGATCAAAAATGGGAGCGACATCTTTTTCGAACTCGACCGCACCGGAGATGCTCTTTTCAGAGTCTGCTTGGGATTCCTGCCCGGTGGCTTGTCGTTCGATGCTCCAGAGACAGCCAAGCAGAACTGCGATCCAAAGGAAACGGAATCGTGGCAGGGGGTTGGCGTTGAAAGGCGGGAAATTAGGCATGGCCTGATGGTGCACGTTGTGGAGGGGGCGATCGTCCTATCGACAATTATACTTTTTTCCGAACCAAAATCGGGGGTTTTTTAGGGGCTTCGATAGAATAAGAGCCCGGTGTGGGACAGATACTTTTTTCAGGGAGTTGGTCGAAGTGTCTAAGAAAATTGGCATTCATCCGTGGGTGGATTTCGCATTTTTTAAGATTTTTGGCAAGCCTGGCAATGAGGTTTGCCTGATCAGTCTCTTGAACGCCATTCTGGATCTACCTTATCCTCTGGTCAACGTGAGGTTCCAAAACCCCTTTTCCCTCAAGGATTACGCCAAAGACAAGCAGATTTGTGTCGATGTCAAAGCTCAGGATAGCTCCGGCAGGGTGTTCGTCGTCGAAATCCAGGTGGTCATT
>JBJTAQ010000470.1:0-3298 GCA_046090945.1 Pirellula sp. | reverse complement strand
CTCAAGGAGATCGGTTTCACGGGCTCGATGCGTCCAGACCATGTACCTCAAATGGTTGGCGAAGACGATGGCGAACCAGGTTATACGATGCTCGGTCGCCTATTCGCTTATGGATACATTCGTGGGTTGATACAAGCCGCCGAGCGCTGCGACTAACGCCTAACCCCCGCAGATGCTACAAGCCTTACCTTCCGAGGGACCGCACCGTCTACCCTTCTTGCTCTTGCCAAAGTGCTCGCACCGCTCGTTGTGTCGAACATTGGAAGATGTATTGAGCCAGAATGCTTTGCCGGGTGCATTCGACTGCTGCATCTGACGGAGACGATATTCCCAAGGAGCGATGGGATTGGGATCTGCCCATAATCCTTTTTTGGCCAACCGGGCCTCGCCCTCCAACTGAGCGAGTCGGGCGTCGCGCCCGGACGCTTCGAAATGCCAAGCCCAACCGGTTTGCACCATCTTTTCGTTGATATTCGTCTGGCCAAGCAATACGGTTCCGATCGTTCTGCCAAATCGATCCTCGCTGGTGGCAACAACCTTGACCTCTTTCCCAAATACCAAATCCGAGAGGGCTTGTTTGCATCGATTGCCGTAACTCTGTTTGCTCTCAGGCGCATCGATACCATCGAGTCGAATCGTCGTCGGCTTGCGATCGATCAGCACCTTGAGAGTATCCCCGTCGGAAACGCCGATCACCTTGCCAAAATAATAAATCGGTTCGCTGCTGGAATACGATTCCTTTCGATCCGATTTGCGGCAGGATAGCATCGCGGCGACGGCCAAAACGCAGACGACGATCCTCAAGGGTAGCTTTCTTTGCATCATCGGAAAACACTGTTATCGGGGGGCAAGCCTAGTATTCACGTAGTTTAGCCGTTGGTGAATGCGAAAAGTCAAGGAGCCGAGCCCTTGTCCATCTCCCCCCGGGAATGGCCTCTATTTCGAAATCACGACGGATGGTTTTTTCTAGTCTTTGACCGCCTCGCACGCCCGACGCAAAAACTCCTCATAATTCCAATCACCACTGAGTCCTGTCTGACGCGCGATGACTAGATCAAGGCTCGGTACGAAAGCCAAAAGTTGTCCGCCGCTACCCGGTTTGTATCTTGCATCGCTCGGTATGCCTTCAATCGATTTACCGCTCTGGGGGAAATGGTTTGCGGGCAACTCCCATCCGAGTGAGAAAACGGCTGGGTTGAGTTTCCATCGCATCTCGGGTGTTTTCACTTCATGGGTCGGCTTAGCTGTTTGCTCAATGAACCAAGCTGGAATGACTTGGTTGTCTTGCCAATGCCCTGCGTGGAGCATGCAGTAGCCGATACGAGCCAGTTCTCTTGCTGGCAACCCCAACCCATGCGAGGCTTTCTTTCCAACTCGGCCTCCCTCGTAGTACTGAAACCACCAACTTTCGATTCCCAGAGGCTTCAGTAACGCTTCGACAGCAAACTCATCGTAAGGCTTTGCGGTGACGTTTTCGCATACCAAGGAAGCATGCACAAATCCGTGGCTTGAGTAGCCGCAAGCCGTTCCCGGATCGAACGCTAGTTTCGCGGTTCGCTCATCATCGGTATGTCCAAGAATGTAATCCCAAGTTCCATCATTGCGAGCACCGATCGCTTCGGGACAGATGCCCGATGTGTGATTGAGCAATTGCCGGACGGTGATCTGAGCCTTGCGAGGATCGCTCAGCGGGTGGGCCCAAGGAATGAAATCAAAGGCACGATCGTCAAATGTCATTTTGCGCGGCGTTAGGCCTAGTTGACTGCGTTCCGAAGCGATGGCAAGCACGGTCGCGCAAATCGCTTTCGAGACCGATGCAACACGCCGGGAGTCGGTGGCCGAACTGTTGCCCCTCTGGACTTCAAGTGCGATGTATCCGTGCCGAATCACCACGGCTGCAAACGGTCTGCTGTCGGAGTCCAGTAGCCATTGGTGCAGTCGATCGAGTTTCATAGCGTCCATGCCTGCAAGCGTCTCTACCTGTGCGGCAAGCTTCAGCGTCCGCCAGCCTCCTTGCGATTCGGGGGGAGGAAAGTAAACCGTTGCAGGCCCTGTTTCAGACTCCTGAGCGTAGGCTAATCCCACCGAGATCCAAAACATCACCATCAAGCAAATGATCTTGGGCATACAACCTCTCTGTCTCGTCCTCTCTGTCTCGTCGATGATGTATTGGTTGTGCTTGTACTCTAAATGCGCACGAATCGCTTAGAAGATACCTGAATAACAAAAATACCTAAACGTGCGGCTTGGGTTACAACCTCGACCCATTAAAATATGCGATTCTGCTAAGTTTTTAGTGGCTGGAATGGTTTGCTCTGGAATTTGCGGATACTTGCTTGTGATCAAAAGGAATATTGTGTGAACGACTTGAGGCGAGCGGCGACCTGGATTCTCTGGGGCTTGTGGTGGGGAGGTTTGAGTTTTTACGCGATCGTGGTCGTTCCAATTGGCACGGAGCAAATCGGGAGTGTGGCCCAAGGCTTTATCACCCAGCGAGTCACACAGTGGCATGAAGGGCACAATGATCCAGCCAATCTTTCACGTCGGTCAAGTGATTGTTCACCGAGCTTCGGAGCCGAGTCGGCATAGATTTTGGGCTTGGCGTTCGTGGCCATCGTCTCGTCTGCGTGTATTAGGGTTTCAAAAAAACGTCGATGCGACGACACGCATGGAGCCCTGAAAACCGCACCACCTCAAGCGCTCTCTTGCTAAAATCCGGTAGGAATTTTTGGGATTTCCGCTTTTGGGCCAGAATTGGCGAGGAATCGCGTCGTGCTGTTCAAACCGTGCAGGGGTAGATAAACTACCGGTCTTGCGAAATTCGCGCTCCAATTTTTGGTGCCAAGCCCATGTCCAAATTGCCGGAATACATGCACACCGCAGAGGCGGTCGAGTATCTGGGCGTCCACCACAACACGCTTCGCAAATGGGCAGCCCGTGGCCAGATCCGGATGCATCGCAATCCAGTGAATGGTTATCGACTGTTCAAACGAACGGACTTGGACAAGCTGCTCAAGAAGGCAGCCAAACCGGTGACAAAAACAAGTAACGCAAGAGGGAGGAATTCTAAGGTCAATGGCTAAAAAGAAGGCATCCGATCCCAAGACAACCGCCAATATCGGCTTCGAGGCCAAGCTCTGGCTAGCCGCCGACAAGCTCCGCAACAACATGGATGCGGCAGAATACAAGCACGTTGTCCTTGGCCTGATCTTCTTGAAATACATCTCGGACAGCTTCGAGGAACATCGCACGAAACTCCTGGCTGGCGAAGGTGACTACGCCGGGGCCAATCCCGAAG
>JBJTAQ010000469.1:0-1808 GCA_046090945.1 Pirellula sp. | reverse complement strand
TCTCCATCACCTTGAGTCAATTGAACGAAATTCTCTCCATCAAAATCGACTCGACAAAGATGCCGATGGTAAGGGTCCTGGTTTGCGGATATACCACCTGCGTAGAACCAAATTTGTCGTTGGCTTTGGTCGACCTTTTCGATGGAACGGACTGCCCATTGGCCGCTGGTGACTTGATTGATCAACTCGCCATCTTCGGCGGAGTATCGGTACAGATGGTACCAGCCATCGCGTTCACTTCCCCACAGTATTTCGCGACTGTCAAGAATCCATTCGCGATAGGCTTTTGCGGCATAATCGATGTAGGTCGGACTGGCTTCCTCGATCAGCGACGAGACTGTCCGTGTTCGTGGATCGATTGCAATCAACCGCATGATTTGATGGCCCCTTTGGTTGTACATAAACGTCAACCTGGAGTCGTCTTGGCTCCAACGGATTCGGTCGATGGACCAAGGGTTCGCAAACAGGGTGGTATCGAGTGGAATCAACTTCCGTTCCTGAAGATCGAAAAGCCTGGGTGTGGGGCGATCGAGTCTATCGCCCGGTTTGTCGTAGCGGATCGTCTTAAGTTTGGGTTGCAACTGGTCGCGGGGCGATGACTCCACTAGCACGATTTCACGGTGATCTCCTTGTTCGGTTTGCAGAGTGAACGCGTAACGTTGATCCTTCGACCAAAAGATCGGTTGATCGTAGCGGTTCGATTCGCTCCCTGTGGCATCCTCAATTTTGTTGGTGTCCAGAACAACTTCTCCCGCAGTTGTGCGGAAAATGATTTGGTGATCGATTCGCTCGACAACCCAGCGAGGGTCAGGCTGGCTCGATTCCCGGTCTCGATTTACCTGCTGTCGTCTTCCCGTTCTTTTTGGAAAAATAGACTCCGATGCCATCTGCATCGGTTCGATGACCAGAACTTGACCCTTCGAACTGGCTTGTCCAGACCAGATCGGTTTGTTTCCATCGAGGGTAGCAGCCCAGGAATGACCGGCGAACGTTGATTGGCCACGCGACTGGCCAGGGGTTAATTTGCCGTAGGAACGCGGTGTCCCTTGGAAATCGATCCAGTAAAGTTCAACGGTTTGTTCCATCCCGTTCTTAATCTCGATGTCGATCCTCGCCTCATCCAAAGTTTCCGAGGGTTCGATCCGTCCGCTGGCGGACGCCTTGCTCAGGGCAACCCCTGCAATTTTTTCAAGCCCGTCGAGCGAATCCGTTCGATGGAGTTGTCTTTCGATGGGGTTTACCCACACGAATTGCGTCGTACCCGATTCGGAGGGCCTGGAGTACCAAAAGCCTGAGTCGTCTACCCAGTGAGGTTTAATCTTTGTAACGATTGGCTCGCCGGCTTGCAGGTTGGGCAAGGTTTGAAAAAACGATGCGTAGAGTAGGTAGAAAACACTAAAAACCTTGTTAAATCGCTTGCAAAAACAGCCAAACGGATCGAAAAGGGAGGCAAACATGGAATTATCCGAAAATTTTATTTTCCTTGGGACCAACACGGCTTAGGATTTTATCCAGAATGCGTTTCCTTGCGACTAGCCAACCCGGCAGGCTTGCAACAGGTATAGATGAAGAGAATGTTAGAAATCGAATTCGTATCCACTTGAACCAGAATCCATTTTTGCATCGTGCCGGCTGAAGTTCCCACGTTTGTTTTTCCCTTGGTGGCTGCCTTTTTGGGGTTAGGGTTATCGATTGCCCTGACACCCTTCGTACGGCATTTCGCGTTGCGACTCGGATTGGTCGATCATCCGGATCGGAAGCGCAAGTTGCATGCTCAGCCTGTGGCGCTCTGTGGTGGCGTGGTCTTG
>JBJTAQ010000468.1:0-1889 GCA_046090945.1 Pirellula sp. | reverse complement strand
CGGTCCCGGGATTGCTGGGCTTACATCGGCGGTAGGCGACTCGCTACAATACAAGGCGGTTGAATCGATTTGTATTGTAGCGAGTCGCCTACCGCCGATGTAAGCCCAGCAATCCCGGGACCGACAGCGTGAAACGCTTGAAACCCCACGGAAAACTTCACAGCAAACCTCCTCGATGAAGCCCCACAATCCAGTTCCCTTTGAATTGATTCACCTGGACGAATCTGACGCCGGATCGGTGTTGGAGCGCGCTATCAAAAAACGGAGGTCCGATTGGAGTTGGGGTGACGTGCGAGAATCGATCCGACGACGGAAAGTCCAAGTCAACGGAAACCTGTGTTTGGATCCTGTCCGAAAAGTAACCGCCAAGGATGTGATCAAACTTTGGAACGAGTCGCTTCCCAAACCGATCGAGGCGACCGATATCCGAATTGCTTACGTCGATGAATTCCTTGTGGTTGTCGAAAAACCTGCAGGCATCACCAGCGTCCGGCATTTCGAAGAGCGCAACCTCTCGGAGAAACGCCGCCAATTGCAACCCACGCTCGAGGAACTCGTTCCGCTGGCCCTGCTGCACCACTTCAAGAGCATTACCAAGCCGAGGGACCAAGAGGATCCAAATCAGAAACGCACCAAACGTATCCCGGTCAGTCCTCGCGAACTCAAGGATATACGGTCGGAGGATCGCAAGAACCTCGAGCACAAACTCAAACGCTTTCAAGTCATCGCGGTGCATCGATTGGATCGCGACACCTCTGGCCTGATGCTCTTTGCTCGCACACCGAGCGTCGCGCAGTCGCTGATCGAGGCTTTCAAACATCATCGCGTGGTCCGCAAGTACCATGCCGTCGTGCATGGACATCCTAACCAGCAGACCTTTGACTCGATCCTGGTCCGGGACCGAGGGGACGGACACCGCGGATCGAAACCTGCTGACTCCCAAACCACTGATCCGACCGAGCAGCACGCGATCACCCACATTCGACCGATCGAGCGGATTGGTCCCTACAGCTTGATCGAATGCCAACTGGAAACGGGGCGCACTCACCAAATCCGGATCCATCTATCCGAGGCGGGCCACGTTCTATGCGGGGATGCAATCTACTGCAAACTCGCAAGCGGCTCGGTAATCCAAGACACCAGCGGAGCGCCGCGTCAGGCCCTTCACTCGGCGACGCTTGCGTTTGATCATCCTATCTCGAACGAAAAACTCGAATTCAAAATGCCTTGGCCCGCGGATCTCCATCGCTGGCTCACAAAACTCAAACAAGCGTCCTGTGGTTGAACGCTATTTTTTCGAAACGATTAACTGGCTATCTCAGGTTGGATTCTTGTGTTTTCATCGGCTCGGGGGCTGGCTCGAAAGTTGCACCAAAGCTTCGCGGGTCCGTTCCACCATCGCGGGGTTTAAGATCAAGTATCGGTGCTTGCCCTGGGGGTCTTCTTCAAAACGACTCAGCGCATCGTCGCTGATGGTCACCTTACCAGGCTTGCTGACATCAAAGTAACCTCGATCCGGGCGGATCGCGGCCAGGACACTCGTAAGATCCCAAGTGGGCCGGTCATGGGGTGGTGGTATGTAGGCGATGTAGGCTTGGGCGACCGGGTGATGCTGGACGTAGCGGTAGTCTTTGAGGATGCTCTGATGAGGATAGGTCAGATTCAGCCCGATCTCAAAACCGCTCCAAAGTATTGGAACATCGCAAAACTCGACCAGCTTTTTGATCGACGCGACATCTTCGGCGACATTGTACTCGCGATGGTCGACCAACTCCCCCTTGTCGTTGGGTATTTTGGTGAATGCACCAGCCATGATCGACAAGAGCTTGACCTTCTTCGCAAACAGTTCGCGACCGGTCAGCGGGTGGATCGCATCGGCAGGAGGTGTA
>JBJTAQ010000467.1:0-2864 GCA_046090945.1 Pirellula sp. | reverse complement strand
ATAATTATTCTATTTGAATTAACAAATTTATCCTTATATAAATGATTTGTAGTAGGATAGAGTTTAGCTGTTGTAGGTGCAATTTCTGAAATTACCTGTTTTTTATCAGTTATAAATATTAAGTTCGGTTTTAACGGAATTTGATTATTTTTTTGCCATTACATTTTTTTGCCCTTACCGGATCCATGGGCGATCGATCGTAATGGTTCAGAGTGAAATGCGGTTTCTAAAGATCGATTTTAAGGGTTAGCGATCCTCACCTGCGCGGTTTTTCCGATCACGGTCTGCCATTTGCGAATTCGCCAAGACTTGATCAATCCATGACGAACGTAGGGATCTCGCGCCACGAATTCATCAATCCTCTTGGGATCTTCAATACGAAATAACAAGATCGCTTGATCGACCGGTTCGTCGAGCGCTCCACCGAGTTCGAGTTCCCCGAGGTCCGCAAACTCTTTGGTGAGTTGCAAATGCTCCTGCCTGAAGGGTTGCCGACGAACTACATAGTCGTCGACAACCTCATAGATCAATAAATAATGCACTCCCGGATACCCCAAGCTTACTTTTTGAAGTCGCCGGCTCGAATAATCACCAACTTCTTCGGGTCGATGTATTTCTTGAAGGCTTTCTGGACATCGGCTGCCGTCAAGTTTTCGATCTGCTTTTCCTCTTTGGCAACATAAGCCATCGAGCGACCGAGGTCCAAGTTGGAAGCTAACTGTCCGGCGATCGCACCATCCGATGCTCGGCCAATCTTGCGGGCCTCGAGATAAGCCTTCTTGGCATCCGCTATTTCCGCATCGGTTGGACCTAATTCGATGAACCGATTGAGTTCCTCCATCGCAGCTTTTTCCACTGCATCAATGTTCTCTGGATTGGTGATCGCATTGATCGTGAAGCGAGCATCATTTCCACGCGAAGGAATCGAAAGAGAAGAGGTTACCCCGTAGGAAAGACCTTCTTTTTGACGGATTCGATCCCCCAGACGGCTCGAAAGAGTCCCGCCCCCGAGAATAAAGTTCCCGATCTCTAGCGGAATGTCATCCTCGGAGTCTTCGTTCATCGAAAAGGAAAGTCCGGTCAAGAAGACCGCATTCGCCTTGTCTGGAGTGATGATGTCTCCTTTGCTACCGGTGAGACCCTTTTTGGCCTCACGTTCGACCCGCTCGAATTTGGTCGAAGTTTCCCAGTCTTTGAGCGCCTCTTTGATCTCCTTGAGCGCGACCTCCGGTTCAAAGTCGCCGACGATGGCTACTTCACCTACTTTGGCCGACAACTGATCTTTGTACACTGAAATAATCCGATCGAGAGACACCGATTTCATCTCTTCGATCGTCTCGTCGACGGTTCGGGCATAGCGTACATCTCCCTTTTCGTAATCGCTCAGAGCCCGAGAGAGTTGGGAATTGGCGAGCATCGAGGGTTCGGTAGTCATCTGGGACATCATAGCGATGGATTGGGCTCGGAGTTGCTCGAATTCCTCCTCGCTGAAGGCGGGGTTGCGCAGCACCTCGGCCATCATCTTGATTCCATCGGCGATCGAGTCTTTTTTGGCCTCCAAGCTAAAGGAAAGCGAACCGGCGGCTCCACCGCCACCGCCTCGGCCTCCGCGGCCACCACCTCGTCGTCCACCTCCCATACCTCCGCCGGCACCTAAGCGAACACCCAATTCATCTAGCTTTTGGCGCAAGGCTTGGCGATCGTAGTTTTTGGTACCAGCCATCAGCATCGAGGGGAGCATGCTAGCGGCTGCCGACAGATTCTTCAGAGAGTCTTCGTTTCCGTACCGCAGCGTTAGAGTCATGTTGACCGTATCGCCTCGATTCTTTTTGGGCAACATCGCCACTTTGATCCCGTCGAGATCGACAACGGTTGTCCGCTTGTCGATATTCTCCGGCGTTGGATCGAATTCCTCTCCGGACTCGATCGCGGCTCCACCCTTGTAGTCTTTGACCATTTCGGCGATCGATTCCACGGCTGGGACGCTCAAGCGTTGAGGTTGATCGACAGGGATGAATCGTCCGATGGTTCGGTTATGCGTCTTGAAGTAGGTGTTTGCGACTCGGTTCACTTCCTCTGGAGTGACTGCAGCGATTCGATCCCGCTGCAGGAACCACAAACGCCAATCGCCGAGGGCGGAGGCAGAGCTGAGCGTCTGCATCATGGATGCTGCATTCGTGATGGTGTTTTCATAGCCACGTTTGGCCCGGACTTTGGCCCGATCGACTTCCTCGGCCGTAAACGGCTTGGAGTCCATCTGCTCGACCACTTCCAGGAGGATTTTTTCAGTTTCTTCGAGTTTGCCTTCGGCCGGTTGAGCCGAGAACATAAACAGTCCCGGATCATGGGAACTGTCTGCAAAGGCGCTGGCACTGGTGGCGATCCCTGATTCGACGAGGTTTTTATCGAGCCGCCCGATCTTGTCTTCGGAAAGAATACTGGCCAGGATCGATAGCGGGGCCCAATCTGGATGCGAAGCTGCCGGCATGTGGTAAGCAGACATGATCGAACCGATCTTGCCCACTCGCCGCAAGATAACTGTCCTCTCCCCGTCCTGTGCAGGCTCCTCGGTGTAGGTAGCGTTGAGCTTTCGATCCGGCTTGGGAATCGAGCCAAGGTACTTGGTCGCAAGTTCAATCGCCTTGGAAACCTCGAATTTTCCGGTCACGATCAGAACGACGTTGTCTGGCTGATAAAAACGGCGATAGAAGTCCTGAAGGTTTTCGATCGGCACTCGTTCGATATCAGATCGGTTTCCGATCGTGGACTTGCCATAATTGTGCCACTCGTACGCGACGGCTTGGACGCGTTGGGCCAAGACTCGCTGGGGGCTATTTTCCCCGTTTTCAAACTCGTTGCGAACG
>JBJTAQ010000466.1:0-6086 GCA_046090945.1 Pirellula sp. | reverse complement strand
GTTCGAGCCATCGGGGGGTGTATCAGGAATTAAGTTGAATTCCAAGTGCAACCCGATGGCTCGAACCAAGTCGCGATGAACGGTCTGTTGCTGTTCCACTTGGACCACTCGCACAAATCCGGTGCCCGAAGCAATCCGAGTCTTTGGACCCATTGCCGACTGATCTAGAGTCTGTTGGACTCAAACTCAAAATCGATAAGGAGTCGAATCCATGAGATCCATCACCTTGAAACTCTTGGATGA
The DNA here is from genome assembly GCA_046090945.1 of Pirellula sp. Lineage (GTDB taxonomy): Bacteria > Planctomycetota > Planctomycetia > Pirellulales > Pirellulaceae > JBKCUI01. The sequence continues at coordinate 5,843 of JBJTAQ010000466.1, read as the reverse complement.
GCAAGCTGACGGTTTGGCTAGAATCGATGCCTCGGCTCTGTCGCTGGACGCTTTGAGTTGCCTGAGCGTTTCTGAAATCGCTCACAGGACACTTTTGGCTCCGTCCGGACCAGTCCGGCTCGAGAAACTTTTTAGTATCGAGATCCAGGAGCACACGATGAGTTCTGTTGCCGAAGATCGGCTTGTTCTTCGAGGCAACCTTTCACGCTTCGAGAATCTCTGCGCCGAAACGCGAACTGGAACGACGATCATCGCAGGAAATGTCGGTGACGATTTTGCTCGGACTCAGTATGGCGGCAGGATATTCGTCGAAGGCTCCGTGGGTCGTCGGGCATTTGCTGACAAGCGCGATGGAATTTGTTTTGTTGGACAAGACACAGGGGATCGATTCGGGGGGCCGTTGCCTGGCAAGCTACAAGGAATTCAAGGTGGGGATTGTTTTGTTTTGGGGAACCTTGGAGATCGAGCTTGCGAGCGGATGCGGCGTGGCATCGTGTGCATTGCAGGTGACGTCGGCGATTATCTGGCGCATCAATGGATTGCAGGAACGATTCTTGCCCTGCAATCACTCGGGCCTCATTGGGCTACCCACATGCGGCGTGGGTCGCTGATTTTGGCTTCAAGACCCGTTGCCCGATCCGGTGCCTCGCTATCCAAGGAACGCCCGCTCGAACTGAGTTTCCTTCCTATACTCTGGAAATACCTTCGCGACCTATTGACGTCTATCGTTCAAGAGCAACTACCAGTGGGCAGCTTGACCCACAAGTTCCAGGAGATCTTGGGACGGATTCCGACCGGTAGGAATGTTCTACGATGTATTGGAGACATCGAATGCCAAGGGCAAGGCGAAGTCTTATTGATGCAAGAATAACTTACGGTTCGAAATGATTCGAAAGCAGCAAATATTGATCCCTCATGGAGCCTCAGCGCATGGGTACAAAACGCATCGGTATCTTCGGCGGTTCTTTCGACCCAATCCACTTGGGGCACCTGCTAACTGCAGAGCAATTTTTTAGCGAACTTTCGCTTGATCAGGTCAAGTTTATCCCAGCCAAAGTGTCGCCGTTTAAACTGAACTACACTCCGACGGCTGACAAGCATCGGTTGGAGATGATCAAGTTAGCGATTGGGGCCCACCCGAATTTTGAAGTCGACCCGATCGAGATCCAGCGCGGGGGTGTCAGCTACACCATCGATACCGTCGAACAGTTGCAAAACAACCAGCCCGATGCCGAATGGTTTTTGCTCATCGGAGCAGACTCGCTCAAGGATTTCAAAAAATGGAAATCCCCTGAAAAGCTGCTCGAAACTGTTCAGTTGGTCGTGGCAAGACGCGGAGGCTGCCCAGAACCGGACTGGCAGGAACTCGTCGGCTTGGTATCCCCTGAAAGACTCCTCAGGATCCAGCAAATTCGGTTGGATATTCCAGTCATGGAGATCTCTTCGACCGAGGTCCGCAAACGCATCGAGAAAAATCGCAGTATTCGTTACCTAGTTCCGGCTCCAGTCGAAGTCTACATCCAAGAGCATCAACTCTACCGTCCATCGACCGACACATCGGCAGGGCGACCGACGTAGCTTAGTACTCCAGAGGCTGCTATCGATCCGGACCGCAACGCTCCTTCCATCGTTGCTGGCCAACCAGTCGCCGTCCAATCACCAGCGAGAAATAGTCCTTGATCCCCGAATAGGTTTGCATCGAGTCTTGCTTGGGTGTGGCCGGTGTGGACCGAGAAGACCGACTGGGGGTCTGTGATCACCTTGCCGCGTACCAGCACCGCACCCGAGTTAGCGAGTTCCGGAAACAATTCATTGAGATCCGCTTGGACCATTCTCAAGACCTCATCCGGATCGCCTTTGGGCAAGTCCCTTGAACCGCTGATGATGATCTGATAGTAGTGTTCTTTATTTGGATCGCTCGAGCTATCGTTGGTGGTCTGAGGACCGGGGAAAATCCACTGGCATAATCGATCGATTAAGATCGCATGTGGATCCTTAAACCACGGCTTTGACCACCAAGTGTGGATGCCTGTGATCGGTGCCGATTCGAGTTGTTCGACATCTGAGAGCCGAGCTGCAAGTTCGGGTAGGTTGTTGGATAAATCAGGATCGAGGATATCGCTGATTCGATGCCAGGGGACCGCGACAACGACCGAATGGAATTCGGTTCCATCGGCATGCCGATCATTTGAGTTGCGGAATTGAATTCTCCAGCCTTTGGACTCGCCGGGGCTAATGCCGCTGATCATCGCACCATCGACGACACGCACTCCGAGTTGCTGCAAGCATTTCCTGGAGGAACGATCGACTAGTTCCGAGAGGCTTTTTCGGGGCACGAGCAAATGATAAGCATCCCGAGTAGCGGCGAAACCATCGATGATTACTTTGTGCACTGAGCCCATGGTGATCCGCGGCAGTTGCTCCCCCAGAGCGCTTACCAGGATGGTACTCCAAAAACTATCGATCGCGTTTTTGGTTTGGTGGTTGCGTTCGAGCCATCCTAATGCTAGCTCGTCCTGGAAGTCTCTATCAGGAACGGTTCGGATCAGTTTCACCAGCCCCCAAGCGATGCGCGTGCGATCCAAGAGGCTCAAGTCAGGCCACTTGAGCAAAAGTCCTGCCAGATGCAGTGGGGCTGGTAGTGGCCAAGCCGCTGCGCGGAAGGGACGTCCTGTTCGGGACCGGAACCAGAGTGTTGGTTCCTCATGCCATTGATCCGATTGCTCCATATCTTCAATCCATCGAACCAGTTCACTACAGCATCGCATTCCCACATGCTGGCAGTAGTCGATCGACTGTTCGCTCTTGGGATCCGCGAAAGATCCGACGCGGCCTCCAAGCCGCGAACGAGCTTCGAACAACCAAGTCTGGCATCCATGTTTCGCCAAATGCATGGCTGTTTGGATTCCGGCCAATCCACCGCCGATAATCGCTACACGCGGGGTCTGAGGGGGTTCGATCATGGGTTCGATCATGGGTTCGATCAAGGGCGTTGGCATTGGTTTATCTAGGGATCGAAACCAAGGCGTGAAGGCGTGCGATGCATAGAGTTTGAGCTTTTGGCTAGAACTCAGAGTGGGACGCCCAAGGACGGGGGCCCAGGGGTCTTTTTCGATGAGTTTAAAAATCTGATGATAGGTATTCCAAATCATGGAAAACATTCGACGCGAATCCCAATCGATTGCATCGAAGATTCCCCAGCCGTTTCTGTAGCAGGCCGCTGCGCGTTGGACATAGAGCCGCATCAATGCGAGCCAATCACCTTGGCTGCCAATCAACTCACGTCTGAGCTTAGGGTCTGGTGTCAGCAGTGATCGGATCAACGATTCCCGCTCAAAGCCTGTTCGAACCAAGTCCTCGTCGGCAAGATACGATCGAGATCGCCGGGCATCCTCGACCACATCGCGGAGAATATTGGTCAACTGGAAGGCATGTCCACAATCGACTCCCATGCGATAGGTCTGACTCCCAGGCTCAGGGGCTCCTTGCTCAGTCCAGATCGCGATGCAGCTTAGGCCCACTGCCGATGCCACCTGGTACATGTAGGACTGCAGTTGTCCGTAATGCTCAATCCGAAAAGGAGTGGTATCCCGATCGACGCCTACAAGGATTTGCAAGAGATATTCTTTAGGGATACCGAACTGCTGCATCGAGTCAGCGACCGCCGCACGAATGCTCTGAAGTTGGCGGTACTGTGAGTTGCCCGAGGTAGCTTGCGGCGCTCGGCTCTCTGTGAGATTCTCCACCCAGTGTATCCAATCGTTGAGGTTCCAAGTGTTGTCTTGGCGTCCTTCGTCGGTAGCATCGTCGGTAGCATCGTCGGCAAGCCGTGAGAAAGCGTAAAGGGCGGTCATGGCACGTCGCCGATCGAGTCGTAGGAACTCAAAAGCGCGATAGAAATTGGATCCGGCGGATTCGGCGATCTGCTGGCAAGCTTGGTAGGAGTCCTCGAGCGAGTTCATCGTTTGGGCCCTCGAGTTCCGACACCAGACAGGGCCCGGAGGACTAGGTTGAGCTTTTGAAGCTTGGTAACCTCCGGTGGGTTGCGCCAAACATCGTACCGATTGTTTGCAATGTTTCGGAGTATTTGTCGTCCACCGCCGACGAATAATTGAACACTGCGACGAAGCCAAGTTGGGCCGTGCGCGATCAGCGGCTCTCCGTTGCTAAGGTGCTGATGAGCGTCATCGACCCAATCGCTAAGTGCCTTTCGGGCGTTTTCATTGCCAGCCATCCAGTCGTTCGGTGTAATCCCCACTTGATCCATACGCGACTTGGGCAAATAGACTCGACCTCGTTGGGCATCGACCGCAACGTCTTGGCAAAAGTTCGCAATCTGAAGACCGGTACAGATGGAGTCGGACCATTCGATCGACTTGGAGTCCGAGGTTCGGGCTAAGGCTAGGATCAATCTGCCGACGGGATTTGCCGAGCGGCGGCAGTATTCGAGCAACTGAGCCTCGTCCGAGTACGACTTGACGGTCTGATCTTGAACAAACGCAGACAAAAGATCTTCGAAGGGTTCGATACGCATGGAGAACAATCGGATTGTATGATGCAATGCGATGAACACCGGATGGCTCGCTTCACCTCGCATGGATGCTTGCAGTTGATCTTTCCACCATGCCAAAAGTTTGCTAGATCGATTCGAATCACCAATTTCGTCCGCAAGATCATCTGACCAGCGGCAATAGGCATAGATGGATGTGAAGTGAGGGCGGATGTCCGCAGGGAGCCAAAGGTTGGTGACGGAGAAGTTCTCGTAGTGGGATTTCGCAAGTTTTTCGCAGTAGCCGAAGGCTTGGTCGAGCCCCATGCGAGGGGGGATGCACTCTGGCCCGCACCACGCCAAATCGGACACGACTTGTTTCGAGCCTGCGCGAAGCTTGTTATTCGCCGGTGGAGAGTTCGCCGTTGGAGAATTCGAAGGTGGGGAGTTCGGGGAGGACACTCGATAGAACCAGCGTGGAGTTGGAAATGGGGTTTTGGGACGTCTGAGCCTTCGCGATCCCTTGCCCAGCGGTTATGATTTTAGCAGTTCGACGCGTATCCTAAAACATTAGAGCACTCTGATGAAAATATTACTTGCTGCCCCTAGAGGATTTTGTGCGGGGGTCAACATGGCGGTCCAAAGCCTGGATCTTGCTCTGAAACACTTCGGTGCCCCGATCTATGTGTACCACGAAATCGTGCACAACCAGTATGTGGTCAAATCGTTTCAGACCAAGGGTGCGGTGTTCGTAGATTCGCTCATCGAGGTTCCGACGGGCTCGACCGTTCTTTTTTCTGCACACGGGGTGGCTCCCGAGATCCGCAAACTGGCCCAGCAACGGCAACTCCATGCCATCGACGCAACTTGTCCGCTAGTTACCAAAGTCCATTTGGAAGCGATCAAATTTGCCAAGGAAAACTACACCATTGTGTTGATTGGTCACGAGGGGCATGACGAAGTCATCGGTACGATGGGTGAGGCACCCCAAGCGATCGTGCTGGTCGAGTCGACCGAGGACGTAGATCGACTGGATTTTTCGCAGGGCACCAAGCTTGCGTACCTGACTCAGACCACGTTGAGTGTTGATGATGCGAATCGGATCATCGATAGGCTCAAGTCTCGGTTTCCTTGGATTGTCGGTCCGCCGAAAGAAGACATTTGTTACGCAACACAGAACCGCCAGGAAGCGGTTCGCTTGATCGCGAACGATGCGACCAAGGTGATTGTTTTGGGGTCCCAGAACAGCAGCAACTCGCAACGCTTGAGGGAACTTGCCCAGGAGCAAGGTCGACAGGCTTACCTGGTGGATGGACCTGAGAATCTTTCAGTGGATTGGTTTCATGGAGACGAC
>JBJTAQ010000465.1:0-4876 GCA_046090945.1 Pirellula sp. | reverse complement strand
CTCCATTCTACCCAGAAGTCGAAAGCGTCGGCGGAAGTCTGGGGACTACATCCTCCTTCCGCGCTTTCGATTTTTTTATCCCCGCTCATTACGGCCTTATGCGTCGGGCATCCGCACGCTGAGGTACCCCATCGGCCTGGTTGTGGTGTCCGCCTCACCGCACCGGCCGGGGTATTTCCTTGGATCGTTCCTTGGCTCAAGGAATAAACGCAAGCTCATTGGAATTGACCAGCACCAAAGCTAATTCCGCCAGACTTCGTCCGCGGTCCAAATACGAGCTGCACAAGTGCCGTTCCGCAGCTGTAGGCTTTCGGCTCAATATCCTCTCGAAAAGCCCCTCGATTCGGTCGACGGGTTGCTCCGAGAGTTCCTCGGTCAACCGCTTGACCGATTCCCAAACCCAATCGGCATTGAGCAACGCGAGTGCCTGAGACGAAACAATCGACACATCCCGTCTGGCGCATGAGACGGTGTTCTCGGGCAGATCGAATGTTTCCATCCAAGGGATCCGCACGGTCCTTTTTTGTATCAGATAAAGACTTCGAACCGTCTGCTCATGATCGGGCGATGGATACCAACCCTTGGTCTTGGTCTCATTGTCGTCCAAGACCGCTGGATTGGCTTGCAGTGCATCCATGCTAACCGGTGGCCATACAGGCATCCCCCCATTTCGATGTTGCAACATTCCCGTTGTCTGCAACACCACATCGCGCATCTGCTCAGCACTGAGCCTGCGCAGCTTCCGCGTCGGGCCGATGGGCTCCGAATACGCTTCCGAAGTAACGATGTATCGAATCAGCGACTTGATCGACCAGTTGTGGTCGACCAAGTAAACAGCGAGATGATCGAGCAACTCTCGGGACACAGGGGGTGAGCCGGTGACCCCAAAATCGTTGGGCGTTGCTACCAAGCCCTGGCCAAAAAGACCCTGCCAGATGCGATTGACGATCACGCGAGCGGTCCAAGGATTGTCCTTGCTGACGATCCAACGGGCCAAAGCCAATCGTCGCCCTATCGTTCTACCGTGCGCAGGCTGTTCGATTTGCGGAGCGTTTGGAAACAGAACACTCGGAAACCCAGGTTGAACCTCTTCCAACGGCTTGCGATGGTTTCCCTGTTCGAGCACATGGATCGCTTCGATCTGATTGGGATCATCGGTTCCTAGCATCGCATCGATCGTTTGATTGGACTCCGTGGTCGATTCATCGAACTTGATGGCTGCAAAAAAAGCTCGGAAACGATAGTGGTCCTGCTGGGAGAGCGGATCGGTTTTGTGATCGTGACACCTGCAGCACGAGAGTGTCAGCCCCAAAAATGCCGCTCCAGTCGTTTCGGTCAGATCGGTCAAGACCTCCGAGCGAGCACGGTCCTGTTCGTTAAACAGCTTGGCTGCGTTATCGAACGGACCGAGCCTCAAATACCCGGTCGCGATCCATCGATCGACCTGCGAGTCGGAATCCGTGGAGCTGTCGCTCAATTCATCGCCAGCCAATTGCCAAAGCACAAACTGATCGTACGGGAGGTCCTCGTTGAAGGCTCTGACGACGAAATCCCGGTACTTCCAAGCCTGCTTGCGATACTCGTCCCAGTCAAAGCCGTTGCTGTCGCTGTAGCGGACTGTGTCGAGCCACATCCTTGCCCAATGCTCGCCGAAACGAGGATCTCCAAGCAACCGATCAACTTGGGCGTCAAATGCCTGGGGTGATCGATCTTCGAGGTAACTTGCTACTTGCTCGTTCGAGGCTCGCAGTCCGATCAGATCGAGCGTCACTCGCTGCAACAATTGCTCTTTGGAAACCACAACCGCCGCAGAAGGAGCTTGGATGATGGAACGCTCGGCCAGGAATCGATCGGCCAGAAATCGATCGGCCAGAAATCGATCGATAGGGTGCCCTAGTGCTTGCTCGGGTCGATTGCCGTCGAGTCTCTGAGGTGGGTTGCTGTCTTGGATCGGCCGCAAGGACCACAGATCGATGCGTTCACCGCCAAAGAGTTCGGCGATCGGATTGCGTGGGTCCTCGATCGCAGTGCCTATGGGCTTTGAAATATCTTGCTGAGCGAATATGCTTGTCAAGCAAACGCTTCCTAGCGATGCGATTTGTAGGATTGCTTGCAGGATGAACCGATGGAAGTCTGGGCGAAAGTAGGCACGAGATAGGCTCATAGGAGAATATCCATCAAGGGTTTCGCGGTGCCGGCCACACCGGTGATCCGCTCTTCTCGCCCGCTGACCTCATAGGATAATCGCTCGAAGTCGATCCCCAGGGCCGTTAGGACCGTAGCGTGTAGATCCCGGAATTGAACGGGCCGCTCGGTAGCCATCAAACCGATTTCATCGGTCGAGCCTATCCGGAGTCCTTTGCGGATCCCTCCTCCTGCCATCCAAACCGTGAAGCCCGCCGCGTTGTGCTGGCGACCCAAGTCCCCTTGTTTCATCGGAGTGCGCCCGAATTTGCTAGCCCATATCACGAGCGTGGAATCCAGCAGTCCTCGTTGACGAAGATCGGCCAGCAGACCTGCGACTCCGATGTCGGTCCATTTGGCGCGCGGCTTATGGTTCTCGACAAGCTTAGCATGCGCGTCCCATCCGTCCTTGTCAGGCATATCGTACAGTTGAACAAATCTCACACCTCGTTCGACGAGTCGACGGGCCAGCAGGCACTTGCGAGAAAAGCTTTGGGTTCTAGGGTCCGGATCATCGATGCCGTAGAGCTTATGGATGTGCTGCGGTTCGTCGTCGAGATTGCCGACCTGCATCGCCGAGGATTGCATCCGATAGGCAAGCTCATAGGTAGCAATGCGAGCATCGAGTTCAGTGGCCCCGAGAGCTTGGTCGCCGAATTGGTCCCGATGCAGTCGATTGAGATTCTCCAGGAGCTTGAGCGACTGCGTTTGGCCTTGAGCGAATTCGGGCTGGGGAACCAGATGGTCGAGCGGAGGATTTGTGGCGCGGAATCGCGTGGGTTGGAAAGCAGGCGGAAGGAATCCGTTGGTGTAGTTTGCCGATCCACCCAATGGACCTGCATCGAAAAGGACAACATAGCCTGGAAGATCTTCCGATTCGCTACCTAGGCCATAGGTGACCCATGAGCCGAGGCTGGCTTTGCCGGCTCGAATATCCCCAGTATGCAATTGATAGCTAGCCGGGGCATGGTTGTTGCTGTCGGCTTGCATCGAATGTATGAAGCATAGTTCATCGATGTGTTTGGCAGTATGAGGCATCAGTTCGCTGACCCACATGCCCGTCTGGCCGTGCTGCTGAAACGCAAAAGGGCTTTTTAGAATCACATCGTCGCAACCGTGGAAGACGTTGGCATGACGGGTGGCGTTCAAGGCTTCGCGGATCGAAGTCGGCACGGGTTTGCCATCGAGACCATCGAGCTGGGGTTTGTAATCAAAGGTGTCGATTTGAGAAGGTCCACCGACCATGAACAAAAAGATCACCGACTTGGCCCGCGCTGCAAAGTGCCCGATGCGGGCCGCATGCGGCTTGAGCGGATCGATGTCCCCGATGCGGCGACCCAGGCCATCGGTTGGGGGCTGACACCAAGCCGCATGTTCGAGGGCCGAACAAGCCACCAGGCCGAACCCTCCGCCGAGCGATCGCAGGAAATCCCTCCGAGCAGAGGCAAACCGCGTCCCCTCAAAAGTTTTCTGGCAGTCGCATTGTCGCGTATCTTGAGACATACGAGCTAGTCTACCCTACAAATCCCCTGAGGACGAATGGAAAAGCTCTGGGTTGCCACCCCAGTTCCCATAGCACTGTTTTCTACACTTGCGAATCGCTTACAATACAAGGGCCTGTGCCCGCAAACTCGAAACGGATCCAAACAAAAATGGACCCAAACGCGACGAAATGAGGAAACCGATGGAAGTCACACGAAGAACCCTGGCTTGTTTGGCATTAACGGTACTCGCCGCAAACGTTGGCTTTGCCCAATCGTCGGTGCCCGATAAGACAATCACTGGCAAGGCAACCACAGATACGACCAAGGAGAGTAAATTGGAAAAGGCAACATTCGGTGGCGGCTGTTTCTGGTGTACCGAAGCGGTATTTCAGAGGATCAAGGGGGTTGAGAAGGTCGTCTCGGGTTATACCGGGGGTAAGACCAAGAATCCGACTTATGAACAAGTCTGCACCGGGACCACTGGGCATGCCGAGGTGATCCAAATCGAGTTTGACCCAAAGGTGGTTTCGTTTGCCAAACTGCTAGAGGTGCATTGGAAGACCCACGATCCGACGACCCTCAATCGCCAAGGCTATGACGAGGGAACTCAGTACCGTTCGGCAATTTTCTATGCTAACGAAGAGCAAAAGAAGGTGGCGCAAGAGTACAAAGACAAGCTCAACAAAGAGGTCTTTGATGGGAAGATCGTCACCGAGATCACTGGCCTGGACGTATTCTACCCAGCCGAGGACTACCATCAAAACTACTACAACCTCAACACCACCAAAGGCTACTGCCGAGCCGTGATCGTCCCAAAACTCAAGAAGTTCGACGAAGTCTTCTCGGACATCAAGAAGTAGCCACCAGACGGCTCGCGCCGTTGGGCTAACAATAAAAGCGGCAGGGCGCAAGCCCTCCGGTAAACGAATCTCGATCCAGCGCCTCACCGGACGGCTTGCACCGTTCCGCTAACAATCCAAACGGACGGCTCGAGCCGTTGGGCTTACCTTAAAAGCGGTAGGGCGCGAGCCCTCCGGTAAACGAATCTCAATACCAGCGCCTCACCGGACGGCTTGCGCCGTTCCGCTAACAATCCCAACAGACGGCTCGCGCCGTTGGGCTTACATTAAAAGCGGTAGGGCGCAAGCCCTCCGGTAAACGAATCTCAATACCAGCGCCTCACCGGACGGCTCGCGCCGTTCCGCTAA
>JBJTAQ010000464.1:0-12858 GCA_046090945.1 Pirellula sp. | reverse complement strand
GGCTGCGGTCACTGAGTTGTTGCGTTGGACTAGTCCGGAGGGGCAGCATCGATTGATCTCTATCGGCCGCGATCGTACGATTCGACTGTGGGACCCGTTGATCGGTCGATTGATCCGTTTCGTGAAATTGAAATCGATCCCTACGGCAATTGATTTTTCTGGCCCGGAATCCTTGATGGTCTTGCTGGACGACGGACGACTCTCTAGGGTGTCGCTCCCGTCGTTAGCGATTGAGGATTCGGATGCTTCCGTGGCTGCCAAGGGGACAACGATGCTCCAAATCGCACCCGGCGTTTGGAGATGTTGGTAGATAGGCATGATCCGTTCCTAGTCGGACGACCTAGTAAGACGGATCGATCATGGCGTTTTGTTCGAAGCCTCTTGCGCGTAGCAGGCACGAATCGCAGTGTCGGCAAGGATTCCCTTGAGGATCTGGATCGTAGCACGAAAGAGTCTTGGAATAATCGACCCCGAGCTCTAATCCTTTGCGGATAATCTCCGACTTGGTCCAAGTAATCAGCGGCGCGTGAATGACCAAGCGGTTGCCTTCGACACCGGATTTGGTGGCCAGGTTGGCCATGGTTTCGAAGGCTCGGATGTATTCAGGACGGCAGTCTGGGTAGCCGCTGTAGTCCAAAGCGTTGACGCCGATGTAGATGTCCAGTGCCCCTAGGACCTCGGCCCATGCAAGTGCATAGGAAAGAAACACGGTGTTGCGAGCAGGTACATAGGTCAACGGGATCTCTTGGGACAATTCGTCGGCCGAGTCGTGCTTGGGAACCTCCAAGTTCGTGTCCGTCAATGCGCTGCCACCGAAACCCCCTAGATCCAATTGGATGATTGCATGCTCGGCGACTTGGGCATCGCTAGCGATTTGCTTAGCCCGTTCGAGTTCGATCGCGTGACGCTGGCCGTACCGAAAACTGATCGCATAAGGTACGAAACCAGCCTCTTTGCAGATGGCAAGGCATGTTGTCGAGTCCAGTCCTCCGCTGAGAAGGACCACTGCTTTTTTCTGATTGTTCGTTGATGCCATCGGTACCCTCGTCGAAATGGTTTCCCATCGTATAATTTTGATCTATGTCTATTATCCAAATCGATCAACTGACCAAATCGTACCGCGTTTACCAGAAAAAGGAGGGGCTTGCGGAATCGGTCCGTGGGCTTTTTCGTCGCGACTACAAAACGGTCGAGGCGGTTCGAGGGATATCGCTCAAGGTTGAGCCGGGTGAGTTTGTCGCTTTCCTAGGCCCGAACGGTGCAGGTAAAACGACGACGCTCAAGCTCCTCTCTGGTGTGATTTATCCCACCAGTGGCACCGCCAGTGTTATGGGGTATGTCCCTTGGAAGCGGGACATGGAATACCGTCGCCGATTCGCGTTGGTGATGGGGCAAAAGAACCAGCTTTGGTGGGATTTGCCGGCCCAGGAATCCTTTCGGCTCCACCAACAGATCTACTCAATCGATCGAAACACCTTTGACGCAAACCTCGGTGAACTGGCCTCGCTGCTGGATGTTCAGAGACTCCTTGGACGTCCGGTCCGCGAATTGTCCTTAGGGGAACGGATGAAGATGGAACTGATCGCTGCGCTGCTCCATTCACCGGACGTTTTATTCCTCGATGAACCGACCATCGGCTTGGATGTGATCGCTCAGAGAAATATCCAGCAGTTTCTCAAGCACTATCAAGAAAAGCGTCAAATCACGATCCTTTTGACCAGCCACTACATGAAAGACGTCTCGGCCTTGTGCCAACGTGTGGTGGTCATCGCCCAAGGCATCTTGCAATACGATGGATCTCTGAACGGAATCATAGATAGTTTTTCAGGCTCGAAGGTGATCCAGTTGCAGCTTGGGATTGAACAATCCTCCGAGGGGCTCGACCGGTTTGGTGAACTGCTCAAGACCGACATGCCACGTGTCGCACTCCGCGTGCCTCGTCAGAACGTCTCGCGAGTCTTGGCCGAGATCCTCAATAAGTACGCAATCGATGATGTGGCTGTCGAAGACCCACCGCTTGAGGAAGTGATTGCTAGTTTGTTTCATTCGATCTCCGAATCCGATTCCAAGCCAAGCTGAGGTCCTCATGCAACGCGCCGTAGAGAATGATTGGTTGCATGCTTGGGGCACTCGATGGATGATCGTCAAAACGGCACTTGCCGAAAAGCTCGCGTATCGAGGCGATTTCGCCTTGGGTACCTTGATGCGATTCCTGCCAATCATTACCCAGATATTTTTGTGGTGGGCGGTCTTTCAGTCGCTATCCCCTGCGGATCCCAATGCCGGGCGGATCAGTGGATATTCGTTTCAGGACATGGTGGCTTATTATTTGTTGACGATGGTTGGCAGAGCGTTTTCGAGCATGCCCGGACTCTCCTCGAGCATCGCCAAAACCATCAGAGATGGGGAAATCAAGCGTTACTTGGTCCAGCCCATCGATCTGTTGTCATTTCTGCTATGGTCGCGTGTGGCACACAAGCTGGCTTATTATGCGGTCGCGATCGGACCTTTCGCTTTGGTGTTCTTCATCTGCCGAGGATACTTTGCCGCCGGTTGGCCCGATGCGACGACGATGGTTTGTTTTATCGCATCGCTTTTCCTGAGTTTTGCGCTTGGGTTTTATCTCGAGGCCTGCCTTGGACTGATCGGTTTCTGGATGCTCGAGGTCTCGTCGCTGCTGTTCGTTTACATGCTGCTGCAGTTTTTCCTCTCCGGGCACATGTTTCCGCTCGATCTGCTCCCTGCCCCTTTCGATACGCTGGTCAACTACTTGCCGATCAAGTATCTAGCCTACTTTCCAGCCGCAGTATTCCTGGGCAAGATCCAAGGCACAGCGCTTGCGATCGACATGTTGATGCTAGCCCTGTGGGTGATTTTTTTCTATGGGTTATCGCGATGGATTTTTGCCAAGGGATTGGTTCGCTACAGCGGGTTCGGCGGCTGACGACTCCTCAAGTGGGCTTGCCAGTAGTGGTTGGTTTTGGCCACGGCAGTGATCACGTTTTTGATCTCTTTGTCGATTCGAAAATCTGGGCCTGCGGGCAAGTAGAGTTTGGTTGACTCGCGTCGCACGGATATGTTCTCGACCAGGATCGCTCGCATGAGCCAAGCGGCCATCGATTCGCTGTCGCACTCGACGCATATCCAGCCCGGATAAGGGCTGTCGCAGGTGCGGAGTCCACTGGCTAGTCCGATACCTCGACGAATTTCTGCAACCACAGCTTGATAGGACTCTTGCGATCGCTCGATATCTTGCACGTTGACCGGTTCGAGCAGTCGACCTCGGTGGGGAGGACCTCCGGCCATCGCCAAATCGCAAAACGATGTCCAGATCTTGTCCCAAGGAACAAGTCCCGAGTCGTCTGGGGCGATCTTGGCACTCCCCATAGATCGAGGCGATACCTCATCGAGTCGCTGGGAGTATTCCGAAGGCAATTGCTGTCCGAGTTCGTAGTGCAAGCGGCTCAAGCACGGCCACTGTGCATCGGACTGTTCGCTCCAAGGTATCGGGCGCGATCGTACCGATCGCAAGTAGTTTTGGATCAACCATGTTGCGATTTCATCTGGATCGAGGTGAGCCTCCGAAAGGACGTTCGGAGGATCCTGGTCCCCCACTTTGATTGAATCGACGAGCATGATTGCATTCGGTGCGATTCGATTTGCCCAAAATGCGACCAAGACGAGTGTTTCAATCTCCTCTTGGGTTCGCAACACGTCGGTCCGAGGGTCGCGATCAAGGTGGACCTGAAGCGAAGCTGCGCGGTTGCCGATCCATCGGCCAAAATCTTTGGGGGTCCAAGGATCCGCGAGAAAGATCTGGTTGGTCTTGGGCAACCGTCCAAACCACCAAGCTGAGCGGATTTGAGAAAGCAGTATCGATTCAAATCCACAAGGAATGATCGCGACTCGATTCGGTTCGCCAACTGCCAAATTACCCCTGAGCGCGTCAAAGGGATTCAGGTTGTTCTCTGGAACGACGATCGCGTTGCAAGAGAGTCTTGAACGAAGGATCGAGTCGACTTGCTCGAGGAGTTCATGTCCTATCTGGATCGGGCCAGGGGTCTGGACCATGAGGATAAGATCGAACGGTTTGGACGGATCGGGCATAGAGTTTAGCGACCCACTCCGGTGATTGCATAGGCAGCAAAGGTCCCGAGCCAGTGTTCACCTTCGTAGTGCCCGCTAAAGACATAAGCCAATCCGGCCTCGCGGTGAGCGCGGGCCGACCTTGCAAAACGTGCCTTCCAGGCAGCTTGTTCGGGCAACGAACGACTGATCGCATCCAGGGTCCAGGCTCTTGAGAGATTCAGGCCAGCTAGGTGGACCAGTTTTCCATCGGTCACATCTGAGACGACCACGGGGGTTAGGAGCTTGGAATGAGCCGATTCGGCTGAGGGGACTAGAAAGCGATCGAGCCATGATGCGAATTCTTCGCTCGGTAGAATCCTGCGCATCAAGTCTGCTTCGTTCAGAGATGGTGAGAAAAAATCCTCGCCCGAGGGTTCATAGGCGGAGGCATAGTTCACGTCTTGGAGGTAGTACTCGCGAGCCCGCTTTTCGACCGACTGGGCGAGTTCCTGATTGCCCACGGTTCGGGCATAGTCGAGGATCTGTCCCAAAGCAAACGCGGTATCGGGATGGACGCCGGTGCGGATCGGGGTCGAGAGTCTTGGAAGGTACCCAAGAGTCAGTGAAACGATCTCCGTTTCGAGGGGCTTGAGATTTTCCAACCAAACGCGGGCTTGGGGGTCCTGCCAAGTGTGAAGTTCGGCAACCAGACGCAGCAGCCAAGCCCATCCGTACATCCGTTCAAAGGAGCGGTTCTCTTTGATGCGAAAGTGAGCAGCTTCGGCATCGAGGTTCTGTTTGGTAAGGCTTTGTGCCAGTCGATCTCGGGATATCGTGGCAAGTGAATGATTCGGATTGGTTTTGAGCAAGCGGACGAGCATCCAATGGCCGTGGACACTGCTGTGCCAATCGAAGCATCCGTAGAAGGCAGGGTGAAGTTGTTTGGGGCTCAGGACGTCGGCGGGTGAGACCAATACATTCGAGGGCTTGTTTGGGTATTCGCGGTGAAGGCCATCGATCGCGAGTTTCGCGAGCGAGGCGGCTTGGGTATCCTCCATGCCGGCCCCGTTGACTTGGGCGTTTGTCGGGGATAGTAGGACTGTTAGGATTAGCAGTAGACCGAGGGCCGGAGTGTTTGGGTGTTGCATCGGAGCGGGATCCATCGAGGTAGGGGCTAGTGGCCGTATTGTAAAACGGGCTCCTCGGGGTTTTTAGAGGCTAGCCGTTGGAATTTTGGGATCCAGGAACTTTTCTCCGGTCACTCGGGGGTTTTGATGGGTAAGGACTCGGTTTTCTAGTTCTTAGCTTCTCGGTACTCCTCCACGAATGGAATGAGCTCAGACAGGTTCCGTTGCATGGCGCAGAGTTTTTAACCACAGAGTTTTTAACCACAGAGGCACGGAGGGGCACAGAGGGTCACAGAGGGGCACAGAGGGGCACAGAGGGTCACAGAGGGGCTTTGGGTTCTGGTGCTAGCGATGAGCGACTCTGTGAGTCAGTGTTTCTCTGTGGTTCATTGGTTCTGGAGCTTTAGCTTTTTTCTGACCGATTTTGGGGAAACTCGTAGGAATTGAGCCTCGTTTGTGAAGCTGTAGCGATGGTTCCAATAAGGCTGGCGAAAGATTTGTATTCAAGCCTTGGATGGCTCAAAAAAAACCTCTTGGGATGAATCTTGTTGCAACATTGTCTTGCGTGAGAATCGCGAGTCGGCTTGCTCGATGGGTCGGTAATCACGCTGGTTTTTCGAATAATTTTCGCAGTACTCAAATTGTGTTGGAGTGAATTCATCATGTTGCTCAGATGGCAGCAAAGACAACTAGAGGATAGTTATCTTGGTCAGTTAGAGCAGGTGCTCGTTGGAAGGTTGCGTCGAAGAGATGACGGTGCACCGTTGCGATCGCGTGCAAGTTTGCGGCGTGTTTCGGAGTTATCCCGATTCTCGCTGGACATCAACGAGGAGCTTTGTCGCCTCGAACAGATGATCGAGGATTTTGTTTGGTAGCAGACCCTGGCGGGAAATTTCTCGGGGGGGGATTGAAAAAGAAAGCGGGGTGGCATCAACTGCCACCCCGCTTCATTTTTTTAAGTGCGATGGAAGTAGGGTCACTACTGACCCGGTCCACCTTTCGGCATACCTTCACCCATTTTGACAGCCCCCGGATCCGAGAGCGTTTTCTCTTGGAACTTGGGATTGGCTTTGGGATCCGGACCGCTCTTACCGCAGCCTATACAAAGCAGCGATAGTAAACCGATCGCGAAGAGACTTGCTTGTGTGTATTTCATAGACAAACTTTCCGTTGAATGGAAGCGGACTTGATTGACCTGCTAATCGTTTACTGGATCTGCGGTGACGTTGTTGTCCGCGATCGCGTTGATTCGCAAGTAGACGCTGTAGTTAACGTTTTGGGATAGGGTGCTGGTGCTACCGTCTGCCCGAGCTGCTTGGATCAAAGGACCGTGGTAGCTCGATGCACCGGGCCATTCGGTGTTGATTCCCCAGGCGCAGATGTAGGTCGGTTCGTAGGCGTAGGCAGCTGGTCGGAACCAAGTGCCGACATTCTTTGGCCCAGAACCATCGACTTCCAACGCCCCAGGCCCACCAGCCTCATTGGTTCCCCAGCCTGCATGGGAGAAGCCGACGAAGGCTGCTCGGAATACACCGCTGGTGTAAGGTGCTCGACGAGCGCCGGTACCGGTGGTCATGAAAGGACCACCGTAGAAGTTGGCGGTGTCTGTTTCAGCGATAATGATCGTACCCGAAGTGCCGTCGGTGATGTCTCGTACCTGGTTGGCACGGCTCGGCGCAAAAAGACCGGACAAATCGCCGAGGTTGGAGAAGCCGCTGACGCCGTTCCAACCATTCCACCAAGAACCGGATCCGCAATCTGGCCACCAGTGGAAGCCTTGGCTTCCGGCGTAGCTCGTTGGTGCAATGTTGTGCTGGGAATAAACCTTCTCGACGGTTGAGTCCGAAGGGCACAGCAGGTTTGCAACCCGTGCACTGACGATTGGTTGCCCCCAAACCCGAAGTTGGTAATTGGTATTCGAAGCAATCGTTGAGCCTTCCATCTGAGGTAGGATCGCTCCTAGCCACGTGTGATGGTAGGCGTGAAACTGTTGACGACCACGGGCCGATCCGTAGTTGACCGACATCGGATAACGCTTGTAAGCACTCTCGTAGTTCTGAAGTGCCAAAGCGATTTGACGAATGTTGTTTCCGCAAGACATTCGTCGAGCTGCTTCGCGAGCAGCTTGTACTGCAGGTAGGAGCAAACCTACCAAGATGCCGATGATGGCGATGACCACTAGCAGTTCCACAAGCGTGAAACCCTGCCGCGATTTTGTCTGACTCCTAGTCATAGCTAAGAACCCTTTGTGAAAAGAAGATAAAAAAAGAAGCTAATCCACCCGACAAGCAGCGGAAAATCCTAGGGCCTGAGGCAATACAATAACAATTTGTTTAGCATTAAGCCCGTGTAAAGTGATTTTCCGCCCCTTCTATACTCTACAGCGTGGCTTTATGACGCGTCAACCACTTAAGGGGGGTTGTCAACTTTTATTTCGATGTTTTAACCTTCGAGCCCCTTGTCAAAGTGGATTAAAAAAGGTAATTCGACAAGCGTCGTTCTTTCATCGCCATAGCTTTGGAATGGCTTGGTACACTGATTGGTATGGCAAATTACTCTTCTCGCGTTGCTGATCCGAGTTCCACTCCGCGATGGAATCGGTTTCGTTTAGTCGCATTGCTTGGGCTTTTAGCGGTACTTGGTGGCGTCGCATGGCGTTCCTGGGAATGGAATAGCCGAATCAAACAGGTGCAAAAACTACTGCAACTTGAAGAGAACCGTCTTGCGATCTCGGTCCTTGATGATCTTAAAGCACGCTTCGGAGATCGAGACCAGATTCGATTGCTGCTCGCGCATGCTTATCGACAACTTGGCAACCGGGATTCTTTCGAGCGTCAATTGGAGCTTGGCCAAGCCCTCGGGCTCTCAGCCGAAACTGTCCAATCGGAGAAGTTGCTCTTCGATGCACAGCTTGGATTGCTCAAGGACCCGGAAGCCCAGGTGGCAAATTACATGGAAACCCACGCGGAGGACTTCGACGATGCCTCGCGGGCTTTGGTCTTGGGGCTACTCAGGAATCAGAAGATCGAGGTGGTCGAGCGGTTCTTGCCATTATGGGAATCGCAATCGCCCGATGCGGCTTGGATTCCCACCTTTCGTTCGATGATTCCCCTGATGCGTCGAGATTGGAAAAAGGCGCTCGCAAGCATCGAGCCTGCACTGGAGAAGCATCCTGAATTTGTCCCGTTGTATCTCCAGGCCGGGACGGCTTACCAAGGCGACCAGCAAATGGAACGGGCCGAATCGATGCTCGATCGGTATCTCCAAAGCGAGCCTGAAAATGCCGAAGCGCTGCTGCGTTACACCGAGGTGCTTGGCAAGCTCGGTAAAGCTTCCGAGGCGCTCGATCGCATCGAACAATATTTGGGCCCCTTAACGGCCCCTTCCCTCAAGATTCAGCCGGCGCTGCGACTGCAGATCGCAAAGCTCTATCTGGACGCTGACAAGAATCAAAAAGTCATCGAGATCATCGAGGGGGTTGCCAAGCAGTGGCCGGAGGATGTCGAGGTCGCTTCGACGCTCGCCCAAGCTTACCAGCGGCTTGGAGACGAGCAGCGTTCGGCGAGCTATGCTGCGATTGCTGACGCGGGTCAAAAAGAGACCGTCTTGGCCGATCGTATGCTCTTTGAACTCTTGAGCAATCCGAATCGCACGGCCCAGCAGTGCTATCAGCTCGGGCATTTACTGCTGCACAAGCAGTCTCGGGAGAATGGAATCTATTGGCTTGAGGCCGCTTTACAAATCGACGAGCGATTCGAACCGGCGCATCGCGATTTGGCTCTCTACTACGACCGCACAGGGCAATCGCAACTGGCCGCCGTCCACAAACGGTACTTGTCGGAGTAAGCATCCATGATCCATCGACAGCTAGGTGCCGAGTCCAAGCCTAGGTTTCAAAGAAAGCTGGTCGTTGGATGCTCCTCATGCCTTTGCATCGCACTGAGTTTCTGCGGTGCTTGCAGCGATCCGAAGGAGTCCAAGCCTTCGAACGTATCGGTGCCGGAACTGACCTCGCAGCAATCTGCCACCGGAGTCACAAGTGCTCTTCGTTTCCGACAAGCACTCGAAGCACTGCCGGCCAGCGAATATCGAGATGGTAGCGAGCACAACGTTTTTTCGTTGCCGGAGACCACAGGGGGTGGTTCGGCGATCGTCGATTACGATCGAGATGGCAAGCTCGATGTCATCACTGCAGGTGGTGGATTTCCCGATGCGGTAGGCAAGCGTATGTTGGGCTATCCGGGCAACCTGTACAAACAGAGCGGTGAACTGAGTTTTCAAGCCTGCGGGCCATCTGCCTGTCTGGATTTCTCGGCAGCTTACCACTCGGCTGTCGTCGCCGCCGATTATGACAGCGATGGATGGATCGATCTGGTCGTCACCGGCTACGATCGCCTGCAGTGGTTTCGCAATCAAGGGGACGGAACCTTTGAAACCGTGCGACCCATCGACGACAAATTGTGGAGCACCTCTGCGGTTTTCTTGGATGCTGACCAAGACGCCGATTTGGATTTGTACGTGGTGCACTATGCGAATTGGTCTTGGCAGAACCATCCCTGGTGTCCATCCCAAGCCGATGCCAATCGACAAGATTACTGCGGACCGACCGACTATGTAGGACTCCGCGACTCGATCTACGAAAACAATTCGGACGGGACATTCGTCGAACGGACGCCCGAAGGGTTTGCCGGGCTTGCTCTGCGTGGACTCGGGGTGCTTGCGGCGGATTTAGATCAGGATCGCGACAGCGATTTATACGTGAGCAACGACGTCGAACCGAATTTGCTCTTTCGCAATGATGGAGGCTTTCAATGGACCGAGCTTGGACGCCGTGCCGGTGTGGCGACCAACGACCAAGGTCGAGCCGAGGGGAGCATGGGGATTGCACTCGGGGACTTCAATAACGATCTGAAATTCGATCTGTGGGTAACCAACTACGCCGATGAATTCAACGCGTTGTATCGAGGCGCCGGGCGGCTGAGTTTCGCTTATGCCACCAATGCCGCTCGAATCACGTCCACCGATGAACAGTCGGTCGGATGGGGTACGGCCATGTGCGATTTCGAGCTCGATGGAGACGAAGACATCGTCGTGATCAATGGGCATCTTGAACGCTACTCGCCGAACCATTCGCAGCGGCCGCACTTACTCGAGAATATCGAGGGCAAGCGATTTGCAATCAGTGCCAAAGACTCTCCGTTTTTCGATACCCCCCAGGACGGACGAGGACTCGCCGTCGGGGACCTGAACCGTGATGGGCTGATCGATTTGGTCGTCACCCGTATCAATGCTCCTTGTGCGCTGGTTGAAAACGGTTCGATTCGTCAAGGGGATTATTTAAGCGTGCGGTTGGTTGGCCAAGTCTCCAATCGGGATGCGGTTGCCACGGTAGCGACCCTGAGCGTTGGCGATCGGAGCTGGATTCGCCAACGCGTCGGAGGGGGATCGTATGCATCGACCAACGACTCAGCCCTTCATTTCGGCATCCCTAGATTCGAGGGGGGTGGGGGGGACCGAGTCTCTTCAAGGGGCCGATCCGGATCGCTCAAGGTCGACTGGCCAAGCGGACAGACCAGCCTAATCGAAATCACCGAGTTCAATGGCGAGTTATTGGTGGTCGAGCCCGGCCCGGGTTCGGAGGTCTCTTCATACCGTTTTCATGACAAAGTTCGCCAATAGCAGGAGAGCTTAGACTATCATACGGCCGCTAGGATAGAGGCGTTGGTTCCAGTTCAAGGGCGATCATTCAACCATGATGCAAACTCCTACCGAGCATGTGATAAGGCTCTTTCATCAACGAGGCAGCGGGCGATACGGGAGCGAACAAGTCTCCCAGTTGCAGCATGCCCTTCAGTGCGCGGTGCTCGCCAAACGCCAAGGGGCCAACTCGGCGATGATTGCCGCCGCTCTACTGCACGATCTTGGGCATATCATCGATGACCAAGCGATGCCGCAATCCGATGAGCAGAACCTCGATGATGCTCACGAACAAAAGGCTTACCAGTGGCTCAAGAGAAACTTTGGCAAAGCGGTCGCCGATCCGGTTCGACTGCATGTGGCTGCCAAGCGGTATTTGTGCACGGTCGAGCCAGAGTATCTGGCGAAATTATCCCCCGCGTCGCTGAAGAGTTTCTACGACCAAGGCGGACTCATGAGCCAGCCTCAAATCGATGATTTCAGGGACGAGCCGTTCGCTTTCGAGGCGGTCGAATTGCGACGTTGGGACGATTTGGCCAAAGATCCCGCGATGCAGACACCCCCGATCGAGGATTTTGCACAGCTTCTCGATGAGTTGGTTTCAGACAGATCGGACTGATCGGACGGATCATCGATCGGACGGAAAAACCGGCAGAGTTTTCCTCAAGTGCATGAACCTCAGGACCGATACAACACGATACGTATACCGGATCGGGTAGAGAGAATCGTCCCAGACGGGTGATCCACAGTCCAACGATGGAAAAAAGCACGATGAAAGCCACGAAAACACTCTGCACCAAGCCTGCACATTTTGGGTGGATCGCCCTAGTCGCTTTGCTGGGGTTGTCCATGTCCACGGGTTGCCAAGTTCACGTTGCGGGGCAAACGCTGCCGAGCGGCTATTATCTGATGGATGACATCCAGTATTTCCCGGCAGGTTCTGAGAACAAACTGGCGAACGAGACGGCTGCTTTGAAGGCTGACCGTGAGGCTGCTCGGTCCCGTCGCTAGACCGTCCAGTTCCGTTGTTTAGGGCCGTGCCCTAACTCGTTTGCTTGCGGCTGGCACTTGGCAAACCGCATTTCAACGCGGCATCCGAGTTGCTTTTCGCTCGACAGCGATACCCTACCGCCGCTTTCGCTCACCAAGCGGCGGACGACTGCAAGTGATACGCCCAAGCCTCGTCCGGCTTCTCGACCGCTGTAGAATAAATCGAACGCCCTGCGGACGGCTTGAGGTCCAAGTCCTGGGCCGGTGTCCTCGATCGAAATCCGGACGCTTGGACCTAGCTCCTCAACTTTCCACAGTACCGAATCTTTTTCCTTGCATGCATCGATGGCATTTTGAGCGATCATGCGCAAGGCTTCGAGCAGGCCGATGCGATCGACTTTTGCGTAGAGCGTATCGGTTTCCGCATGCATTTGCCACGCCAGGTTCTTGGCTTGAGCCACTGGCCGTGTTTTTTCGAAGGCTTCCTGGGCCAGGGCAACCAGATCTACTTTTTCAACTGTGACCGTCCTGGGTTGTACGGCTCGCATGAGCTCGGCGAGCATTTCATGAGCCCGCATGGCTTGGTCGACGATGGTTGCCAAGGATTTTCGATCCGGCGTGTCGGTAGATTTGCTCAGTAGTTGCTGAGCACGGGCGACGATGTTCCCTAGCGGGTTGTTGATTTCGTGGGTCAGCCCGTAAGCCAGCTCGTAGACTTGTCTGCGTGCGGCTGCCTCGACAGATTGCTCGATCGATGAACCGGTGCTGAGCAAGGAGATCGCCCGATGGATTGATTGTTTTAAGAGCGCTTTGCACTCCGGGTTGAGTCGAGCCCTTTCGAGCTGGCTTGAGAACCAGACCAGCCAAGCCAGAAGTCCATGTTGACCATCGGCCGTAGGGTTTGGCTCACCGGGGCTATCGTAGATGTCCGGGATTCGCGAACGGACTTTGTGGATCAACTCCAAAATGGCTTGAC
>JBJTAQ010000463.1:0-11309 GCA_046090945.1 Pirellula sp. | reverse complement strand
GACTATTCGGCTTCTGAGTCCATTGCTAACACTCTTGGCAACTCCTGTCCTATTTACGGCGATCGATATCTACAAGCGACTGCAGACGCCATCGAGCTTGCAAGTCCCGATGCTGCTCGTCGGCACTTTCGCTATCGCTCTAGGATGTGTTTCGGTATTCCTAGCTTGGCCTGCACCGTTGCTGATGATAGGTGCAGGTGTCGGTCTCTTGGTGATGCTTGCTGCTGCTGGTGCTTTACTGCAACGAGGCGGTTTGATCTATCCTGCCAGCCTCGTTGTCAGCTTCCTGCTGGTCCTAGCTTGGTTTGGGTTCAAGGGCCAACTGGATTGGATGAATCGTTCGAGTGAAGTGCTCATCCTTCGATTGATGACGCCGACGACGGGCTTCATCTGGGTTGGTTACAGCCTGGTCTGTGCCGCAGTTGCGATTGTCTTAGGGAAAATCGGTAAGCTGAATGGTTCGATAGGATTGATGCAGTCGGCTCTCATGAGCGGCGGGCTTGGCACAATCCTACTGACTGCCTTTGGATTTGGTCGAGAGGCTTATGCAACTAGTCTGGGGGCAACTTACTTCGTCTATGCGATTGCTGCAATGACATTCGCCAGCATTCGCCGCAATCCATGGCTGGAGATCGTTGCCGTAGCATTTATGGTGTCGGCCAGCTTTCAGTGGATTATTATTGGCTGGACGGGTTTTGAGTGGTGGGATCGTCTCTATGCGAGTGTTTTTGCGTTAACGCTTGCCCTGCTTGTCGGTATGGTCGTGCAGCGTGTGCTTGGGTTCGAGACGGCTTCTGATCGCCCGATTTCTACGGCATGCTTCTTTTCCTTGTGCGTATTTACGAGCCTTGCGGTGACTCGGTCGATCTCCCATGAACCTTTGCTTGCCGCCAGTCTTTTGTGGTTCGTCTTCACATGGCTACAGAAGGAGAATTTGTATTGGACAATCACGCAATTTGTGGCGTCCTCGGCACTTGTTGGAGGGGTGATCCGCAGTTGTATCGATGCGAGTTGGTGGCCCAATCAAGCAGCGAATCAATTAATCGGTTTTGTTCATCCGATTTTCATCCAATATCTAGCCTTGAGCTTGTTTATTACCGGGATCGTTCTGATTGTTTTTGACGCGGCGCTCAAGCGATTGTCGAACTCGATTGGATTGGCAATCTTGGGGCCACTCAAACAGATACACGATGCGAGTGTTGCACGAGTCTTGATAGGAATTGGAAGCGTGTTGACATTGTGCGTCATGCTCTATGGAGCGATTCCCGGACTGAGTCAGGAAATTATTCCGATCGATGCGCTGACATCGACGGAGCTTAGTCCGATGAAACGATCGATCCCCGACCTTCGGTCGTTGGAGCTAAACGGGGTTCCTCATGCGGCAGCCGCATGGGGTCGCGATAGCGGTTCGTTTCGCGTCTGGGGCCTACCGCCGATACTTGCCAGCTGGGGTATCGGTTTGATTAGCCTGCTTTGCGCTTGCTGGAATCTTCGCAAGAATGGTAGCAATGCATGGGGAAGTTGGGCCGGACTTCTGGCTGCTTTTTTGATTTCGATATGGTATCCATTTGCTACCTTGGCCGAGCCCTCGATAGCGGTTGCATCCACACTGCGTTGGCTGACTGCGGGCGTTCTGTTTCTAGCTTGCTTGATACTGTCTTTTTGGATCCAACGAATGGATCGCACCCAAGTCTTCGTCGCAAAAGAGCAAGGGGAATTGTTTGATAAACTTCTTCGGGTCATCTCGATTCAATCGCTTTCCCCATGGCTCCTCATGGGAGCCACTGCGATCGGCATGATCATGCTCCAGTTCAAGAATGTCCCAGGCTTTACTTCGTTGGGTAACGGTTTTATTTGGGTGGTCGCTTTGTTCATGGCTTTTGCAGCACTTGTCTTTATGATGCTGCCACGTCTAAGCAAATCAGAAACCGCCGACCAACAAGCTTCTTTGTGGGGTATTGTAGCCTCTACGTTGTTGATAACTCCTCTCTTGGCATGGACGATGTTGAGCGTAGCTGTGACGGTCATCGATCATCCATTAACAGGACCAGATCCAGGCACTTTCTTTCACAAATTGGGATTGGCAGCATCCTATTCCATACCGATCTTTCTGATCGCATGTGGACTGATTTCGGCTGCCGCCGCTAGACCCAGTCCCAGACTTGCGTTCATTGCAGCACTCTTCTTGATGGCTAGCATCGCTGCTGGATACCTGCTGGTTCTCAAATCTCGAGGTGTACACGTCGAATCCTGGATCGGACTGTGTGCGATCGTATCGATTTCGGGATCGGTCTACGGATTGGTATGGAAGTGGATGGTTGCGATGGACCATCGGCCCGATGATTGGTTACAAAACGCCGTGCCACCGATCCCGCAGGTACGTAACAATCTGCAGACTGCATTGAGCCACATCAGCGCCGTATTTGCGATAGTTGGGCTCGCTATGATCGTCTACCAAATACTGATCCCGAGGACCAGTTCCTCCGGACTTGTTTGGTGCTCTGCAGGAATTATGACAGCACTGCTGTTCCACTTTTTCCAATCTGTGAAGGGAGATTCAGGACTCAAACTCAGCCCTTGGATCGCCACCGGTGGAGCGGCCTGTATGGGCGTTATTGCACCGAATTTCAGTACGTCTACAAGTGCATTAGGAGCAAGCGGACTTGTGATTCTGCTTGCCGGGTTCCTCGCGGCTCTTCTTTCATTTCGAATCGACGCCGTGACCAATCGACGCACGAACCCGCGCTTTGCCATTTGGTTTGTTCTGGCCCTCGCGACATGTATCGGATTTCGCGCGTTTTTCGATGCGAGCCCTCTAGCAACGACCACAAGGAGCATTGAGGAGTTGGCTCCTGTTGCAATCCTTGCGGCCGCTTGGGCATTGTCTGCTTGGATAACCTGGATTCACTCAGACCGATGGACGTGGTTTTTGAGTTTTTTAATCTTGCAATCTACGGGATTGTTTTTCTCGATCTTGAATGCTGCATCGATGAATTCATCGGAATTCGCGTGGACGGCTGGGTTGTTTATTCAGATTGCACTCGCAGCTATCTCGTCAATCTTTGCCACGATGTGCGGTTTTGGACGAAAGTCCCGGGTGCCCTTGGTCTTGGGAACCTTTGCACTCTTTACGATGAGTATGATTTGGCTGTTGATGGTCTTCGCTTTTGGGGCTTCATCGACAGCTTGGTCTTCAGGTGCAAACTCTGATTTACCTACTTTTCATTTGCCGTGGTATGCTGTGGCAATCATTGCCTGCTTGATTGGCGGCTTCACAGGTTTTTGGAACCTGCGTTCCAAAGACGAGCATACGGTGGTCTACCTAGCAGGACTTTCGAGCACGATTTGGCTCATCCAGTACTCCGGGGCAACCGGACCGATGTTCTACTGGCTATCCACCATCATTTTGGCGGCGTATTGCCTAGCCGCAAGCTTTCTGTGGGTTTCAGGGGAACGGATTCAGCAAGAGTTGTCGGCATTGTTGAGGATTCCAAGAGCTGCGGAGAAACCGAGTTCGATGATGGTCGTGCCGATCAATACACTCTTGGCATTTGCCGTAGTTTCTTTAGGGGTTATGTCGCTGTTTGTCCAGGAATCGCAAAATTTCCGATTCATCTCCGCCAACGCCATCATGGCCGCGGCTTTTGCTGTAGGATTCCTGTCGCAGCACGCAAGCATTCGCGGTTCGGCGACACCGATGCGAGTCCTCGCGTTATCGATCGGTGTGGTTTATGCCATCGCTTTATTCTGGCATGTCCAGCCCCCTAAAACCCCATTGGCATTTCGTTTTGCTGTGGTGCCTCTCCCTGTCGTCTTGACTGCCGCGGTCTATGGTTTTGGTTTGATCAAATGGTTTGGAAGTAAAAAAGGCTGGGAACAAGCCGGTATGATCCTCGTGCCGTGGATCGTAAGCCTAGCGATCATCATCGGTGCGACGACGGTATTCCTCGAGACGCAGCTACCAAGTTTGACTGTTCGAGCAACAGCGGATTTATATTCACCAATCTGTTTGGTATTAAGTCTGTTGATCGCGATCGTTCTAAGCATTGGAGCCGCGATTTTGCCGGGCAAGGATCCGCTCGGGCTATCCCAGAAGGGCAAGGAGGCGTATGTGTATGGCGCGCAGGCAATTGTGGTCCTGTTGATCGTGCATCTGCGTATCACGATGCCGTTCCTCTTTTCGGGTTGGCTCCAAAGTATTTGGCCACTACTGGTTGTGGCAATTGGATTCGCAGGGGTTGGTCTTTCACAGTGGTCTGAGCGACGTGGATTAACCGTGCTTGCAAACCCTTTGCTCAATAGCGGTAGTCTGCTTCCGCTGCTTCCTGTCTTAGCTCCATGGATTGCGCCATCGAATGTGGATCAAGGAGCCACGATGTTGATGTCTGCCGTGGGCTATGGCATGTTCGGCTACTACCGAGCATCTCCGATCTATATCACAGCGAGTATTCTGTGCGCGAATATTGCATTCTGGCAATTGCTATCCAAGAATCAGTTTTCGTTCGTTGAACATCCCCAGTTGTGGGTAATCCCCCCAGCCTTGTGCGTGTTCGCAGCAGGTCAATTCTTCAAAGATCGATTGACTCCGACGCAATTGGCGTCGATCCGCTACGCGTCGGTGGGCTCGATCTATGTAGCCTCCACCTCCGAACTGTTCCTCCAAGGGATCGCCAAAGCGCCCTGGCTGCCCATCGTGTTGGCATTCCTGAGTGTGATGGGGATCATTTTTGGCGTTGCGGCAAGGATACGATCCATGCTGTGGCTTGGGTCGATGTTCTTGGCGGTAGCGATGTTCAGCATTCTATGGTATGCCGCTGTGGATTTGAATCAAACCTGGCTCTGGTATGTTTGCGGGATCGTGCTCGGTGCGGTGATGCTGTTCGTCTTTGCGATGTTTGAAAAACGTCGCGAGGAACTCAAACGACTCATGAGCAATGTGCAACAGTGGGAGGAATGACGACAGATACCGTCGAAGTCCTAGGGCACGGTAAGTTATGGTTCCAATTGCCCGATTAGGAGCGTGTAGCCGTCAAGGTCCTGTACTCTGAGTTCTCCGCATGGCATGTAAAAGGGGTGGCATATTGAATAAACCGCTCGACGCTCTGGCATATAGCCTTCCTGACCAGGCTTGCGAAGTCCAGGTGGTACCCCTCCATCCTCAAGCCCTTTTTCCAAGAGTCGTTCTCGCATCGCACGAACATCCGAGGTGTACATGTAAAACAGTACCGCTTGCTGGCTCGGAACGATCGGCCCACTCGAACGAGCCAAAAACAACTCCGCTTGGCCTGATTGAAGTCCCACGAAGTTCGTAACACCATCGTCTCCCACGTAACGACTCTCGACGCAAAACCCTAATAAACCATAGAAGTCCGCAGAGGCCTCGACATCCTCCACGTGCACCATCGCAACGCATCGATCAACCAAGGTGGAGACGTTTTTCTTAGGTGTATTCATCGTTGTAGAAACTCTCCCCGTCGATCTAACGAATCATTAGATCCACTAAAAATCATTTAGATTTCGCCATCGCGATCGCTAACGGGCAATGATCGTCGACCCATTCCCCCTTGCGATATCGTGCCAGTAACTCCTTGGATCGCTGAGCGAGCATTCGACGTACCTCTCGCCGCTTTCCCTTGACTCTCGGGATAACCATCGAGTCGTAACCTGTCGTTTGATGACGCATCCAAGCGATCACGGCCGCCTCAGCACGCTGCTCGATCGGTATGCGTTTGGTCCTCGCCACGGTCCCGCTCCCAACGGGTGTTGCATGATCGCACACAGCTTTGGCAAACAGTTGCGCTATATGCGCGTGCTTGGAATGAAACGCTAAATAGTTCAACACCGCCGCGTTAAAATCCTCGACGTACTCACCTTGGGCTTTCTCACGCCTTGCCGCATCGGCCTGCTTGCGCTTCGCAAAGCTCTCGGTGGATCGCTCTGCCTCTAAGTCCCTTCGAATGCGAGCGATCGTATCGGTCGGTGCCCAGACCCCCTTCGAGAAAACCTTGCGTCCCTTCTTTTCTTGAACCATCCAATACTCACCAGCCGCCTTGACACGCCTTGTCAGCGCAGCATCACCGGGTGCTAAAAGCTCCCAGCCTATAGGAACCGTACAAACCTTGCCATCTGCCGAGCGGACGCTATTTGGCGATGGACCTGGTTCAAAAGTCCCCTGAAGAAGGGTGGTTTTTGGCGAACTTTCGCTAGAACGCATATGCAGAGAGCTTGCTTGGGTACGAGTTTTCCAGAAATCGAGGAACAATCGGATCGATGGTATACCAAGAATCCGTCAGGCAATCAAGATTGGAGCGATGCTACTTTGGGTTGGCGCGCTTTTTGTCTTTAAAAAACTCCCAAACACGCTGTGCACCCGAGAATGACTGGATCGGCCCGTTCCCTTCTCGCCGACTGCGCGAGCCCGGCCAGCCGTGTCCACCTAACGAATCGACCACACTCTCAGTAGCCGCCCCAGCTTCGGTTGCCGCGTAAAGCGTCGTCGTCACACTACCCTCTTTGCGCACTTCGGGGTTGCTTTGCGATTGGTTGACCTTTACCCAAAAATCAACGACATCGCTAAGGGGTTTATACGGAGCATCCTGCGCAACCTTTACCAATGGGTTCTTGCTCATCCCACCCTCTAACGGCACTTCTTCGTCTTTGCCCCCATTGATCATCAAGATCGGTAGCGGAACCGCTGGCTTTTTATCAAAGGTGAACATCGAAGCGACCACTGGGGCGATGGCGGCCAATCGATCAGCTCTCTGGGCCGCATAGATAAAGGTCATCATTCCGCCGTTCGAACCGCCAGTCATGTAGATCCGTTCCGGATCGGCGCCGTGCTCGTTGATTAGCTTGTCGATCAAGCGATCGAGATAACCGATGTCATCGGCATCTCGGACCTGTCTGCGAAGCAGAAAGCCAGTGTTCCAAGCATGCCGACCGTTTCCAAACTCGGTCCCTTCCGGATATACAACCATGAAGCCCGCGGATCGCGCCAGAGGATCGAAACTGGAATTGGCACGCATGACCTGTGCACTGCCTTGCCCGCCGTGCAGCGCGATCACTGCAGGTCGCTTGCTCCCATCGATAGGAGCATTGACGACGATCGCTCGTCGCTGCTGCTGCTCGATCTTCAATGTGATTTCGAAGTCAGCCTTTAGGTTGTTTACGGGTTTATCTGCAGTCTGAGTAAACACTTTTCGGTAAAAGTCCCAATTGGAATCCCCGAGGGCTTCGAGGGTCTTTAGCGGATTGTGATCGACTCCCTCGAGCACCGTCCAAGTGTGAGGGATATCGAGTTTTTCCATCCACAGATGAAATGTCCTGTTGTTCTCGAACGTTTCGTCTTGATCGCCGCAGACATGCCGAATGATCGAAAGTTCGCGGATGGCTTTTGTATTCTGCTCGGCCAGCCGTCTTGGGCTCACACTCCTGAAATACTCTTGGTCTCCTCCGTAGACTTTGTCCAAAACCTCAGTCGCCCGCTGCCGACCTGCTCTGGGAGCTTGGATCAACTCGGCTTGCAGTGGCCCGCCACCCATGATCGAAATCCCCTGGAATAGTTGGGTGTATTTGAATCCCAATCGAGCGGCCCCGTATCCACCCATGCTGTATCCATCGAGTAGCCTCGCTTCCCGCTTGGCGAGCGTCCGGTATTTTGTATCGATGTGCGGGATAAGCTCCTTGATCATCATCGATTCGATCGGTGCCGAACCATCCTTCCAATCGACATACATCCCCTCTCGCAATCCGTTGACGAAGACGACTAAACAAGGCGGCGTTTTTCCCGCTTGGATCGCAGCATCAAACAAGCCTGCTACCCGAGGGATTCCCGGCAGTCCTCCACCGGAACCATGCAGCCAATACACTACCGGAAATCGGCTCGCAGGATCTGTATCATAAGCGGCCGGTTTGTAGATGTGATAACTGACCTTGGATCCAACAAGCTTGCTGTCGAAGGTCTCGAACGAAACGCGAGGGCCAGCCACCTTGGGAGTGACCCACGCCAATTCCGTTGGAACCGCTGGTTGATTTTGAGCGGAATCTTGGGCCGACCCAAGACTCGTACATAGAATCAACAGGATACAGAAAAGAGTGAAAATTTTAGTTGTCATGTTGGCGAAGGTCAGCTTCCTGAATTCGTAATTATTGACCTGATAAAAATCAGGTGTGTGATTTCAGCCGGTCACGGCATGATTCGTAGTCTTGGATAGTAAGTTGAGTATCAATACACCGATGAGGATCAGCGACATGCCGAGCAGTCCCCAGCCATCGATTTTTTGACCGAATAAGATCCATGCTGTTAGCGAAATCAACACGATCCCCATCCCGGACCAGACGGCGTAAGCGATCCCAACCGGGATCGCTTTGAGTGTCAACGATAGAAAGTAGAATGAGATTCCGTAACCGAGTAGTACAAGTACCGAGGGGATCGGTTTTGAAAACTCCTCGCTGGCTTTGAGCGCAGAAGTCCCGATGACTTCCGCGATGATCGCGGTCAGCAGAAACAACCAATTTTTCATAGCGATGACTGACTGTTGGAGAGTGGGGTGAGCTCCTAGGCATTTCATACCCTGGAGAGATCCTAGATCATAACCGAACTCCTGTGGCCTGTCGAAACTATGGAGCTGTCTTAGTCATCGCATCAAATGTTTTAGATTACCTTGAATGTGGCTAAGCGATGATGACTTGCAAGCCCGATCGGATCTTTGGATTCTATTTGGCCGCGATGCTTTCGTTCCCGAAGACCATCACTTTCGGTTCGGTAGGTTGATAAGCGGGCCAGTCGGGCAGATCTTTGCCGCTAGGCTTTCCGTCCTTCATGAATGCTATCCAGTAGTCCATCATCGCAGCGCTGATCTTTCGTCCTTGCTCGGATTCCTCGACTGGTTGAGAATCATCCTCACGCCCGCCACCGGCGTTTCCGCCGCCACCTCGTCTGGCTTGCATGGCCTTGGTTGCAACCTGTTCACTGCGAAATCCGTACTGGCTAGCAATCGAAAGCCCGATGGTTCCGAAGGAATAAGCGACCGTTTCGCCGTGCTGGGCTGCTATGCGATTGTTTCGAGCTTGAGGTGGAACAAAAGTCAACTGAAACATCCAAACAGGTTGGCCCGATTTGTGCATCTGTTCTACTAACTCGCGCTGGAAACTGAACGCACCCCCCGTTGCAACCTGATCACCTAGTTGCCTAGCTCCGCTTTCACCGTTTGCGCCACCAATCAAAACCGGTATTCGCGTCTGTTTGCCCTGAGCGAAAAGTTCCGAAGGAGTGAACTTGACCAACCGACCGTCGACGATCGGTTTGACAGGCAGATTCAACTGACGTATCGCAGCGACTCCTACGACAGCATCGCCCGCAGCGATTTTTCGCAGATCACTGGCTGAGGCGTTCGCACCGAGCCCCAACTGCTCGGCCAACCGAACCCCTGCAGCTTCCGCCTCAGGCAGTGTTTGGATATTCTGCATCCCGCCGCTGCTGTGGATGATGGCTTTATGAAATAACCCCTCAGCTTGCGGGATCCCCATCAAGAACAGGCAACTGGTACCCCCGGCCGAGGATCCAGAGATCGTTATATTGTTAGGATCACCTCCAAAGGCAGCGATGTTTGCGCGTGTCCAAGTCAATGCGGCCATCATATCCAGAAGGCAAAAGTTGCCGAGAGGTTCATTGGGGGCACTTTCGGCCGTCAGCGCCGGATGAGCAAACAGGCCCATCGGCCCCAATCGGTAGTTGATCGTGATGACGACAGCACCACGCCGAGCCAGTTCAGTTCCATCGTAGCGGGACTGTGCCCCGGAGCCTTGGATGAATGCGCCTCCATGAAACCATACCAACACCGGCAATTTGGAGTTTGCATCCGCATTGTTTGGGGTCCACACGTTAAGAAATAAACAATCATCACTCTGAGCGCTGCGTGGCCCAAAGGTCTCACCCTGCAGGGCCTGCGCACCGAACTGGGTCGCTTCCCGGATGCCAGTCCAAGTTCCAAAGGGCTGTGGGGACCGCCATCGCAAGTCGCCAACCGGAGCGGCTGCATAAGGTATCCCGCGAAAAACTCGCACGTCGGATTGCTGCTGGCCAACCAGTTCCCCGCTTTGGATTCGTACGGGAGTTGTTTTGGCAACGTCAGGATTTGGCGAGGGTTGTCCCGCTGGCCGATTTTCTTGTCGCATGCCGGGGCGATTCCCAACTCGTCCTGCTCCGAGACCGCGACCTTGAGCACCTCCCGGTCCTGATCCTCGCGGTCTTGATCCTCTCGGTCCTGATCGCGCAGGCTCTTGCTCGCTGGGAGTTGCTATGGCGCTGGGGGTTTGGGAATCGCTCGGCGATTCTTCTGTCGTGAGATCGTCTCGCCCAAAATTTTTGGTAAAGAATTCGATGATCGTTCGCCTTGCGATCAATTCCTCGTTTTCTTCTTCCTTGGTTTTCTCGCCGCGCAGATCTCTTGCTGCGCTGACGCTGCGAGCCCAATAGAAACCATGAGGACTTTTCTCTGCTGTATAGACCTGTACCTCTTTGTTCTTGGCCTTCATCTTTTCGATCATCGGTTCAATCAGTACATGGGGCGCTTGATCGTCACCGCGACTGGTAATGAAAAGCGTCGGTATGGCAATCTTTTCCGAATTGGCTTCAATCGAATGCTCGGTAGAAAAAGCAATCAACTCTTGATCTGACATTTGACGTCCGCGTTTCATGCCGTTGAGGATTCTTTTGCCGTTTAATTGCAATTCCTCGCGGGCCTTGGCCGGCACCTTCGAAAGCGGTGGTTGGTTCGGGTCACCCATCATGTAGACGATCGGATCGGTCATCCAAGGCGATCCAACCGCGACACACAAAAAATCGCGTCCCATTTTCTCGGCCGCCACGAGTGCTAGATGCCCTCCGTGACTACCTCCAACGACTCCGACACGGGCCGAATCCACCTTGGGCAGCGTTTTAGCAAACCGAATACCGGCAATCACATCGTCTTGTTCCATGCCGAAGAGGGCTCCATTGCCAGCTCGGTAACTGATGGCAAGGATCGCCCAGGGTTGCTCATTGAACGCAGAAATCGTCGGAGAAAGATTGTTGGGGGCAGCCATGGATCGAATGTAGTTGTAGTCCCGGTTACCCTGGCCTCCATGGATGGTTACCAATATCGGAAAAGGCCCTGGGCCTTGCGGCATCGACAGAACACATGGGATGAGCTTGCCATCGCTCGATGCAAATTGCATATCGGTAATCGTTCGATTGCCGATGATTCGAGGTTGAGCCGACGGAGTCATCGCCCCATGTACTGATTGAACCGATGATCGAAAAGATGAAG
>JBJTAQ010000462.1:0-3535 GCA_046090945.1 Pirellula sp. | reverse complement strand
GCAAGGTGTGGTACCACCACCAAGATCGCTCGGTATCGCGCCAGAACATCCCGAGTTCCTCATTCGAGACGCTCCGTTCCCTGAGACTCTTGATGATCGCTGCGGGTGTTTCTGCATCACCGAAGCGTTTGAGTGCCAGCGCCAAGTGGGCTTGGGTCTGACGCCCTTGTCCCACCCAATGCTTTTTCCCTTGTTCGAGCCAATACTTCAAAGCTTCTTGGTGCTCTGGAGCAACAGGTTGGTTATTCAGAAAGAAACTGCGACCGTACAAATACAGAGCGATCGTCGAGCCGAGATGAGAAAGCTTGGGATCCTTGTCTTTGATCTGGCTGTAACTCTGGCTCATCCAAGCGTCGAGCGCACCGAGTGCTCGGATTGCGATCCCGTCGTCGAGAGTAACACCTAGATTTCTCATACGTCCAAAGCCGGTCACGATGTACAGGGATATGTACTCGTTGTCTGGTCCTCCAGGAAACCATGGCCACAGGCCATTGGGGCGCTGCATCTCTGCGAGCCGGTTCATCTGCAGTTGGGTTTCGCTACGCAGTCGGTTTTCATCAAACAGAATTCCCACATTGCGGCGGGCCTGCGACTCCTTTTTGGCATCCCGAAGCCACGGGGTTTCTTCGAGCAGGATCGACTGGATGTCTTTGTTTTTGACCAGTGGAGATTCGAGTGCATCGGGCTGCAAAGCTCTCCATGTTTCAAAAACCGCGGCAATCTTGGGATTGCTTGTGGCGATATGTCTTGCGAGTTCGTTCGCGTAGATTCGATTGAAGGTCTGTTCGCTGCACTCGTATGGGTATTCCATGAGGTAAGGCAATGCGAGGACAGCATACCAGGCCGGTTGAGAGGTCATTTGAATCGTCAGCGATTGATGGCGGATCGTATTGGAGTCTTTGGATTCGATCAACTTCTTGAGCTCAAACTCTTTGGTAGACTTGCCTCGGATAGGCAGCGGGATCGCTTCGCTGACTAGAACTTTGTTGGATAAAACAGGCAACATGGCTTGTTCGCCATCGCTGACTTTGTCGGTCGCGGCGATTGTTTTGAAAGTGATGGGCCGAGCATTCTCGGGGACTTTGATCCGCCATCGATAGGACTTCGAGTCGTTGGCTCCGAGCTCGAACGTTTGTTCAGCTTGGGTGTTCTCATAAGCTGCATCGAGATTCGACTCGTCGATTGCATCGCTCAGGTGCAGTGCAACGGTCCCTCTTTGAGCCTTGCTTGAAAGATTCGTCACCTTGGCAGTAAACTCGATCACATCTCCTTCACGCAGGAAGCGGGGTGGGTTGGGCTGTACCATCAGATCCTTGGCCGTCACGATCGAATCGTAGAGGCTACCGCTTCGTAGTTCTTTATCGTGAGCCAGTGCCATGAAACGCCATTTCGTGAGGGCTTCGGGCATGGTGAACTCGAGCGTTGCATTACCCTCGGCATCTGAGAGTATGTGGGGGAAGAAGAAGGCCGTTTCGTTCAGGTTGGTTCGAGGAGAGATCGAATCGAGCGATAGGGTTTTGGGACTTGGGCCATTCCCACCATCGCCACCATATTCACCTGAGACATCACTTGTTGGTCGTGCAGATGCAGGTTCGCCGTTGGATTCCATACCTCCCATACCAACGATCCTACCTTTGGCCATTGCCCCGACGGGGGGACCACCGCTTGGTGCGGCAGGGGCTGCGGCACCGTCGGCCATCATCGCGAATTCCGGGGTCGGAACGCCACCTCGCATCCCTCCTCGTCGGGAGAGACTAAACAACTGCACTGGAGGTTGAAATTGGAGTTCTGAGGGGAATCTGCGATGGGATTCCTCGGTGGCCAGATAATTTGAGCCGATACTCGAATCAATCACATTGACCCAAAGGCTGATGTTTTGAAATTGGGATTGGATGCCTCCTGAAGCTTCCTCGTAAAAGTATCCAAGACGCTCAGCCCAGCGATTTGGACCTGCAAACGCATCGAGCGAAGCGTCGTACATCGCCGCTAACAATTCCGCTTTGGTCGGTTTGGCGTCGGGTCCCAGGATTTTAAGGGACCATTTCTCTTTGGTACCGGGTTCCAATTTGTTTCGGAACCGCTCCCACTTGAGAGCCAACTCTTTATTCTTCCATGGGACAGAGATCCTGCGTGTTTCTGTGTAGAGACGATTCTCTCGAATCGTAGTAATGCGAATCGTTGCACCACCTCGCATCGATTCGTCGATCGGAAGTTCGATCGCATGCTGAGTTTTGTCCGGATCGGTCCAATACGATTTGAGTCGATTCCCTTTGTGTTCGATCTCGATCAGGGCGCGTGCTGTGGGGTAGCCTGTCCCCCAGATTCCTTTCCAAGTTTCCCCGGGCTCGAGCGTATCGGTCTTGCTTGTAAATACAAACGGCAACTTCATCCCGAGTTTGGTAAGTTCGGGGTTTAGAACTTTCAAATTGAGTTCTGAACGGATTGGTTTGCCGTAGGTGTCATTCGACTCGAGCACTGCGCGGTATAGCCCTTGCTTTAGTTTCACTCGCAGACTCGATTTGCCTTGGTCGTCGGTCTGGTAAGCTTGTTCGTGGACCAGATCGCCCAATGGCCAGTGGCGATAATCGGTCGGATCAGGTTTCTGGATGGGGATGCCTGAGTTTGCGGGCTTGATCCGTGCCCCGCCGACGCCGCGGCGTATCGGCCGAGGCGTTGGCATGATCGATCCCCCGAGCAGATCCGTGCGAGGGACTTGTGCGGGTTCGGAGATCGAGTAGATCTTCATCGTTCCCTTCGAAGCGATCTGGTATCCGTCGAGGTTCGATGTTCTTATGTCCAACTCGATCGGCTCTTGCTCGGTCTGCCACTCTTGGGCTGTCAAGTTAGCTTGGGCCGTGACGTATCCTACTGAGACGCTTTGATCGCCGGTTCGTGTTTCTCCGGTCGTATCGGTCACGTCCGCGACGACCTCGTATCGAAAGATAGGCAAATTGTCTTCGGGGATCGAGCGATCGGGTTTTGCCTCAAAGTCAACTTGGAATGTCCCGTCGGGGTTGGTAGTAGTCCAGCCTCGAGCGATCTCCTGCGAGCGGCCTTGGAACGGTGCGATTCTCCAGGCAAAGCAGGACATGAACCAATCAGGCCATCGAACGGCTCGCACTACACGGTATCGGACTTTGGCATTTTGAATTGGGGCACCGGTGTAGCTCATCGCCTTGCCCGTTACAGTGACCTTGTCATCGAGTTTTACTTGATCTTTGAGTTGGTCGAGGGTGACCTGGAACTTGGGCCGTTTGTATTCCTCGACGTTAAAGGATGCGTTGTAGTTGCCATCTTTGATCGATATGGTCATCATCCCGGTTCCACGGGTTCTAGGGATGGTGAACGAACCGCTAAAAGAACCATACTCGTTGCTAGCCAGATCGAGCGATTCGATGACTTCAAAGTTTGGGTCTTTGAGTTCCACCGTCATTTTTCTCCCTGGAACGACAGAGTAACGGTTCGCTTTGCGATCGTTGCTCGTCACAACACCCTTGAAAGACACCGTTTGTCCAGGTCGGTAGATCGATCGATC
>JBJTAQ010000461.1:0-1349 GCA_046090945.1 Pirellula sp. | reverse complement strand
TGGGTCGCACATCTCCCGCTTGGGCGTATCCTATGCAGTACATCAAATTATAGCCATCGATTAGAAGCTTGCAGCTTAGAACCTGTGGCGGGAAAGCCTTGGATTCAGACCCTAAAGCTCCAAAACATATGTCTCGATCCTCAGGGTCTGAATCCAAGGCTTTCCCGCCACAGGTTCTAAGCTGCAAGCTTCTAATCGATGGCTATAATTTGATGTACTGCATAGGATACGCCCAAGCGGGAGATGTGCGACCCAAAGCGCTCGAGTCTGGGCGGAATCGATTGATCGGATTGCTCGCTGAGCATCTTGGACCCGCCGCGAATCAAACCTGCATCGTCTTCGATGCCGGCGATGATGCCCCGAAAGGACTGCCGAAATTTTATCAGCAACGGTCCATCCACCTTTTGTTTTCTTCTGAATACCTCAGCGCGGATGAATGCATTCAGGAGATCTTACAAGTTCACAGCAACACCAAACGGCTCGTTCTGGTTTCATCCGATCATCGTGTGCAACGCAAAGGGACCGCTCGGGGTGCCACGATTCGAGACAGTGAAGACTGGAAGCAAGCAATTGATCTATTGACGGATCGGACACTCAACGACAATCAGCTAAACGGTCAGCCAGCGGAGGAAACTGTGGATCCTGTCAAGCAAAACCCTGATCTTACTGCAAGCGACCTCGAGGAATGGCTTCGCAAATTCGGTTTCTAACTTGGTCCATTCGAAAATACTGCAGTACGCCAACTACGAGATTGATCTCTAAAACCGCTCGGCCCCCGCTTCGCCCCGGGCTTTGGCATCGCGAGAATAAGTTCGGCGCATAAAAGACCTACACGGCGACTTGGCGGGCCATCGTCCGGAACAAGCGAGTTGGTACTGAGTGAAACAGTTTCCAAGTGATACTAATCGGTCGACTGCCGGTGTGATTGACGTACTCGCATGGGCCGAGGAAGTGATACGGTGCCGACAGTCCAGAGGGCAATGTCTTAATTTCACGCACGAAAAGTAATGGTGTATAGCCCAAGTCGCTGTGCCGAATGTACCTCTGCCCCGTCGGTGATTGCTCTGATGTATTGCTCTGCGATTGCCAATGAAACAAGTCGTGCGAGATAAGGTAGTCCTCGTACATCGTAGTCGGCGAATATTCGTCTTCTGATTTCTGTAGCGTCACAAAGAAGATATCGAATTTACGATCTTTCAGATGCAAGACGCCTTCGCGCTGGCTCGGCCGGTTGTTAAAACCCCAATGGCCAAGGGCAACCAGAATCTCGCCCCTATTAGCGACGCCCGATTCATCTACTTTCGAACCTCTAACTATCCACGCAGCTTACACCCGTGACGAGATTCTGG
>JBJTAQ010000460.1:0-1360 GCA_046090945.1 Pirellula sp. | reverse complement strand
CCGATCTTTCCCGAGCTGCGATCGATCCTCGACGAAGCGTTCGAGATATTCGGCGATAAGAGCGAGTATGTGGTCGCGGCTCCGCAGTATCGTGCCGCAGCCAAGGTAGTAGGCACACTCCGCTGTGCCGTTCTTAAGGTTTAATCAGTCGTACATCGATACCTGGCGGACGGCACAGCGGAGTGTGCCTACTACCTTGGGCTGCCGCCCGATACTGCGGAGCGGCGACCACATACTCGCTCTCATCGCCGAATATCTCGAACGCTTCGTCGAGGATCGGTCGCAGCTCGGGGAAGATCGGGCAGCTGCGAATCCCACGGCCTTCGTGGTGCTCGACCTTTGGCTCCGGGATGCTCATCCGATTCAGCTCCCAATCGATGTCGTCCTCCCATCCCTGATGGCTTGTTATCTGGGGATAGCGAAAAATCCACACGCTTCCATCCTAGAAAAAGTTAGAACCTTTTACCCACACATTCTGCGGTAGAGCCATTTTTGGATAGAATGACACTGCGCTGGTCGAGGGTTTTGGAAACTCTAGATCAAGAATGAATGTAGTCGAGTAAGGGACCGGTACAATGGCAATCTATTACGTGGAGACGACAATCCCTAGTTTCTACCATGAGGTTCGAACCGAACCGGAGATGGTCGCTAGAAAGGATTGGACACGAAGATGGTTTGATGCTGTAGTCCTTACGGACCGCCTCGTGACAAGCGCAGCGGTGATTGCGGAATTAGAAAGCGGAGACTTTCCCGGACGCGATTCGGCGTTAAAGTTGCTTGCAAACCTCGAGTTGTTGAGAATCGACACAGCTGTCGCTGAAATTGTTGCCGCTTATGACAAGCACAAAATAATGCCAAAAGATCCGTTTGGGGATGCCCTTCATTTGGCACTCGCATCGTATCATCGATGTGACTTTTTGGTGACCTGGAATTGTCAACATCTTGCCAATGCACGAAAATTCGGGCACATAAGAAGAGTCAACGGCATGCTTGGGCTGTTTGTTCCGGAACTTGTTACCCCGATGGAATTACTCGGAGAGGATTGGGATTTATGACACCACCCATTTTGGATGAAATTCGTCGTGTTCGGCATGCAATGTCCGTTGAGATCCAGCACGATCCTCAGCGGATTGTCGAATATTTTTCTGCGATACAGAGGAATTTGTCCGAGCGGGTTATCAATTTAGCCGACCAGGGACCATTGGGTCGCACCAAACCTATTCCAGAAGGAAACCAGCAAACGACTCCGGAAATTGGTTCATCGCCATCGCGTCGATAATGGTTGCTTGATGCTTCCATACGCGGAATTTTTGGCGAATGGAATCCTCAGAAAGCACCTTTCGAACTCTTCAAAAACATT
>JBJTAQ010000459.1:0-3473 GCA_046090945.1 Pirellula sp. | reverse complement strand
TCGAGCATTGGTATTGCCAAACGATCGCAGCAAGCACGCGCAGCAGCAACGCAAACGCCACGATCGAGATGGTCCAGCGGCGCGCTGACTTCCTATCTCTGCAACTCCAGCGCTCTACGGTCGACTCTACATCTTGTCGGTGGCCGTTCAAGGTTTCTTGGTCCTAGCAGTTATCTCAATATCAGGAATCAATCGGACTGCTCTGAGGATCGATTCAAAGGCATTGAGGGAAGGAAGAGAGGACTCGGTTATCTTGATTCGATCGAGTGGTACCGCATCGGTATCGATGTAGGAGTCGATCGGTAACCATCGGGTGGAATCGTTGTATTCGACCCAGGTATGGAGTTGGAAGGTAGGTCGGACGGTCGAAGGTTCCGCGCGGAATCCGACAGCAACACGGGCGGGAATCCCCAAACTGCGGAGGGTTGCGGTCAACAAGATTGCTTGATCGATGCAATCCCCTTTTCGCTCTCGGAGCGTCGTGGCTGGCGTCTGCAGATTGCGATCTGTGGCAGTACGATCGATGGTCTTGGTGACCCAATTGCGAGCTGCCAGGGCTCGACGCCTTGCCTGCTGTGCCTGCTTGGCCATCGGGCTCGTTTCATCCTTATCCAATACTCCAGCTTCGCCGATCGATTCTTTTTGAGCAGATATCCAACGCTTTACCGCCGGATCCTTCCAGTCGATCATGCCTGCCGAGGCCAGCATGGTTTCATCGACAGGATCTGTCGAGCCATCGACACCGGAACCGGTTTGAGAGACTTGGACATCCCAAGTTTTCTCGTTGACTCGTGAGACCTGTTGGTTGGTTCTGCTACTGATGGATTCGTCGTCGCGAAGAAACTCCGAGGCGACCCGAAACAGGGCGACTCCGTTCTCAGGCAAGCTTGGGAATGAACCCAGCAAGGGGAGCTCCTTAAAGTTCGACGCATCGAACTCCTCTTTAGAAATGACATAGCGTGCCGTTACCGGATCGCAGTCAAAGGTTTGTCGATCGACACCTGGAGTGTAAGTTTTCCGGATGACCCCTTGAGCATCGCTCCATAGCAGCGAGTTCGCGTTTCGGCCTTGGGTGACCGAGCGATTTTCGATCTCGACAAGTTCCATGAGCTCACCTTGGAAGTCCACCGTCGGCCCTTGAGCCAAGGCCTCTAACCGGCTTTCGGTGACTGCCATTTGAAACGGATCCAGATAGCGCAAAACACGAACTTGCTTGGGTTTCATCGGGTCGTTGCGCAGAGATTGCTCGATTGCAAACGGCCCTCGGTCGCTCGCCTCCCAAGGGACACTTGTACGACTGACAACTTTATCCTCTGTCTGCTCGATGCTCAGCGTCCGATCCTTGACCGACCCGATAAACCTTCGTTTCGTAACGCCGGTATCGATGCTCCCGGTGATACTAAGCAATTCCCCGCTGGGCTTCTCGATGGTATTCAAAGAAACTGTTTGATCGATAGGCTCACCGATCTTGCGACTGATCCGAATTCGGCTCTCGGCCTCGATGCTTAGAAGTGGCGTCGAGGGGACGGAAATCGTGGCTGCCGGCCCTTCGAACAATCCTTCGAGTTGTTTCTTCGTCGCCAGTGCGATGCTGCGACGGGTGTATCCTACGGGTCGATTTCCCAAGTAGATAATATCCCAATGGTGAATCGGCAAGGAATCGAGCGATACCCAAGAGCTCGATTTTTCGGGCGTTTGCAGGTCCGATTCGCCTCGATCTACGGTGGCCTGCGTTGGAGCGGCTAACGTCTGCGTGTTTTTGGGACTTGGCCTTGGCAATCCAATCCTGCTGAGAACAACCTCTCGGGTTTGGGGCTTATCCGAATCGGACCAACGGTAATCGCACCCACCGACGAGCATCTGGCAGAGGATCAAACCGAACAATGTGGGACCATTCCAAGGAAATGGCAATGCCGTCGCGAGACTGGTAATCGAGGGCTTTTTGCTTTTTAAAGTCTTCATCGAGAGTCTCGGAAAACATTGCTAAAAACAAACCAACATGGAACGCAGGCTAGTTGATGCCCTTTGAATGCAGTATCGAAACCTCGAGGCACAGCGGTTCAGGACCGGAGTTCAAGAGCCAAAATGTTGGCATAGCAAGTTCCGCTTGTATCGATTTTATCGTCTGCAAAAACTTTAGAAATCGGGCGGTTTTTGTCTGTTATCGCCGATTGCGACCTATTTTTGCGTGTTGCGGGCCGGTTTGCTTCAAGCTCACCGGTTCGCGAAGATTGATTCCACTAGCATTCCGATATCCATCATGGGCTTTCCAGGCTTTCGTTCAGGTCAAAGCAAACGCAATTTCAGCGAGTCGCGTTCCACTCCCACCTCAAGCTTCGCGGCGCTGAGTCCCGACGAGCTCGAGGCCCACATGGAACGGGCGCGATATGGTACTTTCGAGTTGACCGATGCGATCCGACCTGCGTACGACGTGCAGATTGTTCCCAAGCAAGGCTTCAAGCATGACGAGTACACCGATCCTGATACATCCAGTCGTGTTCCTGTGATCCTGGCCTCGGCTTCCCGCGAGCGGCTTTTTGATCTATTCATCGATTTGGTCGCTAGCCTAGGCGACGTGGTGAATGTCGTTATAGAAACCAGTCACCACGGTAGCAACGGAGATCACCAAGATTACTTCCGCGAGCTTATCGACATGCCCGTGCTGACGAGTTTACTCTATGAGTTCGAGGATATCCTCATGAACGATGGATGTACCGGCATTGCTGTGGTCAACCCCAAGAGACGGCAGGAGATTCAGTTCGACGAGCACAAGTTATTGGTGTGTTACGGTTCGCCGCAGGAGATCTACGAGCGGATTTTGATCAAGCATGATGTCTATCCAGACAGCGATATGCGATTTATCACGGAAGCCGAGCATGTCCACAGCAGCTCCGATCGCTACATCGATATCTTCGACACGTTTCAATACCGACTTGGTATCGACTCTCGGTTTCACGACGACACCCACTTCGAAACCTAGGTTTCAGCGGCTGATGGATGATCCCCGACTTGTTTTTGGGCTTGGTTTAGCCTGTAGTACGTCCCTTGCTTGGCGATCAGTTCTTCGTGGTTTCCGATCTCGGTAATCCGGCCCCGTTCTAAGACGATGATGCGATTGGCCTTGCGCAGCGTGCTGATGCGGTGAGCGATCGCGATGGTGGTACGGCCTTGGACCAGCACATCGAGTGCTTCCTGGATCTCCCGTTCGGTTTCGGTATCGACCGCCGAGGTTGCTTCGTCGAGGATTAGGATTCTTGGGTCGGTCAACAAGGCTCGAGCGATCGAGATACGTTGGCGTTCACCTCCCGATAGAGACTGGCCCCGTTCTCCGACCAGAGAGTCATATCCATCGGTCAATTTCAGAATGAAATCGTGCGCTTTAGCAGCACGGGCAGCGGCGATGATCTGCTCCCGACTGGCATTGGGTCGGCCGTAGGAGATATTCTCAGCGATCGAGCCAAAAAACAAAAAAG
>JBJTAQ010000458.1:0-10304 GCA_046090945.1 Pirellula sp. | reverse complement strand
CCCGATGAATCGCGGGCTTGCGGTGGGTGTGTTGAACCTTTTTGGAGCAGCTCTTTCGGGTTTCGCACCCCTGTTGGTTGGGAAATGGAAAGAGACCCTCGGACTACCAGGGATGTTGCGATACGCTGCCATCGCTTACGGATTCGCAGCTATACTTTTGCTGGTTGCAACGCTTTTTACTTTCCCTGTGGACCAAAGAAGTCATGCGCAAACGGATTCTGATCGCTGAGTGCAAGCAAGAGGTTTCAACGTTCAATCCAAACCTTAGCCGGATCGAGGACTTTGGGATACGACGCGGAAGCACACTGCTCGATTATCATCGGA
The DNA here is from genome assembly GCA_046090945.1 of Pirellula sp. Taxonomy (GTDB): domain Bacteria; phylum Planctomycetota; class Planctomycetia; order Pirellulales; family Pirellulaceae; genus JBKCUI01. Next base: position 9,980 of record JBJTAQ010000458.1, on the reverse strand, counting down.
CAGTTCGCAACGAGGTGGGCGGGGCTCTGAGTGTTTTCGATGCGGATCCAAGTATCGAGGTTGTGCCGACCTACAGCGCCTTTTTCATCACCTCAGGTGGGACGCTAGCTCAGGAAGCATGGTTGCGAATATCCTCCGACTGGATCGATGCGGTTCGCCAGGCCTACTCGGCTGGTCGCGTGGATGGAATCTACTTCTGCATGCATGGAGCGATGTGCTCCGAGCAGGAATTCGACCCTGAGGGTTACTTGCTCGAGCAGACGCGAAGGATCGTTGGGGACAAACTTCCCATCGTTGTGTCATTGGACCTGCATGGCATCGCAACTCGAAAGATGTTCCAGCAGTCCGATGCCATCGTCGCTTATCACACCTATCCCCACGTCGACTTTTATGAAACCGGGATCAGATCTGCACGATTGCTCATCGACATCATCGATCAAAAAGTCAGACCAGTGACTGCCCGCGTGCCTATCCCTGCCTTGGTCCGGGGAGACGAGTTGATCACAGAAACGGGGCTATTCGGTCGATGTATCGCGATGGCTAAAGACGCCGAACTCAGCCCATTAGGCTTATCGGCAGGGATGTTCATCGGAAACCCGTTCACCGATGTGCCTGAACTTGGAACCGCGAGTTTTGTCTGTACGAATGGAGACGAACAGCTTGCAAGCGAGCTAGCTGTGGAAATTGCAAAGCGGTTTTGGGACTATCACCAGAAGATGCAAGTCCCCTTGATTTCGCTGTCTCAGATGCAGCAGAAGGTGATGGAACCGCAGACCGGGACACTGGCCTTGGTCGATGCGGCGGACGCAACCAGCTCAGGAGCTTCAGGAGACAGCAACGCGATTCTCAAAGCGCTGCTGGAATGCGGATACCGAGGCCGCACGCTTTTGCCGATCGTCGATCAACCTGCTGCCATGATGGCCATGCAGGCAGGGATAGGAAAACTGATCACGGTGAAGCTCGGAGGGACGCTGGATTCAAAGCGATTCGAGCCGATCGAACTGAGTTGCCGTGTACTGCATTTGAGCGACGGGGTGTTTCGAAGCGAATCGTTTGGCGAACTGTGGGACTCAGGCCCCACAGCTGTTTTGGAGTCCGGTCCGTTTACGATGGTTGTTGCCAGCCGCGGGGTGAACTTATACGATCGTTCCTATTTCTATGCGAATGGTCAAAACCCGAAACGGTTTGATGCTGTCGTTGTAAAATCACCTCATTGCCAGCATCACATGTACGCCGATTGGTGTAGCCAGATGCTCAACATCGATGCGCCGGGTTCCTCAAGTGCCAACGTCCGGGGACTTGGGCATCGACGATGCCAGCGTCCGATTTTTCCACTCGATCAAATTCATGATTACAAACCCCAAGTTGAAATCTACCGACGATAAAGACAGCCGTCTTCATAGGATCGTGTTCGCTGTCATCAAAGTTTTGGATATTCAGGAATTTTTGTGGCTACAAATCATTGTTCGGCGATACAACGGTACTCGCCTCGAGTCAGCGATTCGTGGAGTAGTACCAACAAGCTTGGAATAAGAAAACCGAGTCCCTGCCAATTAGAACCCTTTTAGAACCTTTTTTAACCACTGAGACACAGGGACTCACAGAGTTGCTCAACGCCCCTCTGTGCCCCTCCGTACCTCTATGGTTAAAAAGTTTAGGTGTACCGAGAAGTCAAGAACATGGAAAAAGAGTTCTTGGCCATTAAAATCCCTGAATGACCTGAATTTATCCATTAACAATCTCTTGAGAATGCATTTGAACCAACGATGAAGATCCGAAAAATCACATGCGCCGGCTTGCGCGGTGCAACACCAGAGGGTGGCTGGAGCAATGAGTTGCGTCCAGAGGACTGCGTCCACACGTTGATCGCAGTCCATACCGACACAGGGCAGGTCGGTTTGGGGAGCGTCTTTACCAACGATCGACTCGTCCAGGCTGCCTTGGATGTCCTCCGTCCGCTGACCGATGGCGAAACTGCGTTGGAGCCGGAGCGGGTGAGCGAAAAGCTGCATCAGCACATGTTCTGGCTTGGGCGCGGAGGATCGATCACTCATGCGATCAGCGGGATCGATATCGCATTGTGGGATTTGTTTGGACAGGCGACCGGTCAACCGATCAGTCGATTGCTTGGAGGGCGATATCTTCAGCGCGTACAGCCTTATGCTTCCCTACTGATGCAAGAGCCAGGCCAGATGCGTGAGAGTTTATTGGAGGTTAAGTCGCAAGGCTTTCGCGCCTTCAAGATCGGTTGGGGACCTTTTGGAAGAAAGGATTCCAAGACCGACGAAGCGATTGTCTCGGCGGCGCGCGATGCGATCGGTCCGGATTGCCATTTGATGGTCGATGCCGGTGGCTCCGACGCTTATTGGTCCCGAGGCTACAAGTGGGCGATTCAGACGGCCCACATGCTCAAAGATTATGGAGTCCTCTGGTTCGAGGAAGCGCTCAATCCCGATGCGATCGAGGATTTTATCAAACTCCGAGAGCATTCACCGGTTCCGATTTCCGGGGGTGAGGTGCTCACGCGCCGGCAAAGCTTTCTGCCTTGGTTGTCCCAAAGAGCTTTCGATATCATCCAACCGGATGTGACCAAGGTTGGAGGTTTGAGTGAGGAGCGGCGGATCGCTTGGCTGGCCCAAGACTTTGGAGTCGAATTTGTGCCTCACGGTTGGAATACCGCCGTGGGACTTGCGGCCGACCTCCACTTGGCAAGTGCAATCCCCAACACGAGGTTCGTCGAGTATTTGACCGGCTCTCCGTTTATCGACGAAATCGTCGAGACACCTTGGAAGCTGGATGGGGAAGGTTATCTCTTGATCCCCGAAGGACCGGGTTTAGGGCTAACCCTGAACCTCGATAACGTGGCCAAGTACACTGGTAGCATGGACTGGCTCAAGGGCTAGATGCCGACCTCACAGCTTAGGTCGCCAAAATCCATGCATGGCAGCATGGCCGGGGGCGACATCGGTCACCGGACGTGCGTTCGTGCCATCGGCATCGGCGACGTAAAGTTGCATGACTCCCGAGCGGTCGGAACCGAAGAGAATCCAGCGACCGTTTGGAGAAGGGCTCGGATGATAGTGCCTCGTCTTAGTCGTCGAGTAGGAGAGTCGCTCGGGTTGGCTGGGCGTCTTAGGGTCACTGGGAATCGCAACCCTCATGAGTTCGACCGACGAGTCGAACTGGGCGGTGTAGTAGACACTCTTGCCATCGGCAGACCAAACCGGCACATCGCTACTCTCACTGTGAAAATCTGGGTGTTTCAGTTTTTCGACCACTCCTCGGTACCCTTGCCGATCCCCGATTTTGATGGGACTACCGCCATCGGCACGAACAACCGTCGGGTGGCAATCGTAATGTTCGCCTGACACGAACAATAGCCATCGGCCATCAGGAGACCATTGGGGTACAAAATTGAAAGGTTTCCCCGTTTCTACTTTCCGCTTGTTGGCTCCATCCAGATCGGAAATATAGATTTGATAGTCTTCGTGGTAACAGATGTGTTTTCCATCGGGTGAAGCGCTGTACCCATAGCTGAATCCCTGTCCACCACCTGACACATCGCGCTTGTTGCCACCATCCAAATCCATGACAAACGGCTTCGAAACGCCGTTGATCAACGCGGTAAAACCATAGCCTCGTTGATTGGGCAAGAAAAAAAGTCCTGAATTGTAGATACTGACTCGATCGCTGTGCGTCAAATTCCTGGTCAGATCGGATGCAAAGTCGACCAGGCATGCATCGACCAACCACCCTTCGGTCATGCGAAAGGTCTTGTGCTCTCGTTCCCAGTGCGCGTTCTGCGGATCCTCCCACAGACTTAATACAATAGCTTGGGAACCGTCTGGGGACCAACCGGCAAATTGGGTCCACTCATGCGGATCGGTGGCAAGCTCGACAGCTATCTGCTTGCGATCGGTCCCATCGGCTCGAACGACACATGCTCTCTGCGTTGACCAGTTGGCGAACTGCCCCTCGGGCAAATCATTCCGACCCTCGGTGTAGCCGATCCACCAATCGCTCAAGCCATCGGAAGCTGGCGTCGGCTCGATACACGAAAGCAGAATCATCAGGAGCGTTGTTGCGAGCATAGTTGGTTCACTCGGAATTGCTAAGCATACTCCCAAGGCCAAGAATCGAATGGAGAGCAGCAAGGAATCCGTCGGGTTGGTCTCGCCAAGCGACCTCGGTTGCCGTCTGCGTTCGAAGATCCTTGATTTGCACAAGCCCTTGGTCTAACTCACGTGCGCCTGCGATCAGGGCAACCAAAAAGCCGCGTTGGTCGGCGTACTTGAGTTGTTGTCCTAACTTTTTCGGTTCCGGATAAACTTCTGCCGAGATCCCGTTCGAGCGAACGAGCGCTGCTAAAGCAAAGTAATCGTTCATCCGCTCGGGATCGAACAGCGGAATGAATACATCGGCAGCTCGAGGGGATTCCTCTAGACGCCCGAGCTTCTCAAGAGCTGCCAAAAGACGATCCAAACCGAGCGATGCTCCGATGCCTGGAAGCTGCTGCTTGGTAAACAAACCTGCAAGGTTGTCATAGCGTCCGCCGCTGCATACGCTACCGATGCGAGGCAACTCAAGCAATGTGGTCTCAAAGATGATCCCAGTGTAGTAGTCTAATCCTCGGGCGATCGAGACGTCGATCTCAAAGCGAAAAGGGGGAACGCCGGCAGCTTGTAAAGCACTGCTAACGGTCGAGAGTCGATCGATCCCTTGGCTGGCAAGTTCGTTGGACTTGAGCAAGGCTGATAGCTGCGACAGAACATCCTCGTGCGATCCTTTGATCTGGGCAAACTCAAAAATTTTGTCAGCTTGTTCCTGCTGAATGCCAGCTTGAGCCATCTCTTTCGAAACCCCTTCGACACCAACCTTGTCGAGTTTGTCCAACGCTCTTAAGACCGCGGTCGATTGATCTTTCAAATCAAGCATCTCTAAGAGTCCAGTCAGGATCTGTCGGTTGTTGATGCGTATCCGAAATTGGTCGATGCCAATCTCGAGGAGCAACTCGTGGATCACCAAAGCGGTTTCAATATCGGAGACGACCCCAGTGGTTCCGATGGTGTCAAAGTCGCATTGGACGAACTCGCGAAAGCGGCCATCCTGTGGATTCTCACCCCGCCATACAGGCGCGATATGATACCGTTTGAAGGGAGTACCGAGTTCGTTGATGTGCTGGGCAGAAAAACGGGCCAGTGGGACGGTTAGGTCAAATCGCATACCGACAGGACGCCCACCCGCATCGATAAAGTGATACATCTGTCGATCGGTCTCTTCGGACCCCTTGCCAGTCAGGATTTCCAAGTACTCCAAGGCGGGGGTGTCGATCGGCAGAAATCCGTAACGTCGGTAGACCCGTTTGGCCGTGTCCATCAGTTTTTCACGCTGGACCATTTTGGCGGGTAGGAAATCCCGAAACCCTTTGAGAGTTCTAGGTTCGATAAGGCTCATAATGAATTAGGCAAAAGGGGTTCAGTCTGTTAGAACCGAGAACCTTCAGCAGGAACTCGATGAAGGCGGATTATAGATGAGCGGCAGCGGACTGACCAAGCCTGTTGTGCTGTAGTCGCCATTATGCTAGCGCTATTTATCACCACGAAGGGAATCGAAATATTCCCGAAGCTGATCGCGTTGGGCTTTAGGAAGTTCGATATTCTCGATCGCATCAGGGTCATCAGGCTTTGCCGCCTTGACCGCATCTCGAACCTCTTCCCGGGTTAGTCCCTTGCGATTTTTACCCCCAACTTTTTGCCCTGGCAACATCTCACCCTTGCGGATCTTGTCACGCACCTGGGAATCGTACTCTTTAAAGGCTGACTCTTTCTCGTCTCGCTCTCCAACCCCCTGCCCTTCCCCTTCGCCTTCTCCGGGCTCTCCTTGTTCGTTCTTGCCCTTACCCTTTCCTTTACCCTTCCCTTTGCCAGACGGATTGTCTCCCTGGCCTTCTCCTTCTCCCTCCTGATCTCCTTCTCCATCGGACTTCTTGTTCCCGGCTTTGTCTCCAGCTTGTTTCTTGCCTTGCTTTCCGCCAGATTGGCACTCTTTGCATCCCTGGCCTTCGCATTTGTCGCACTTACTCGACTGCTTGGCATCCTCGATCTCTTCCATCATTTTCTCGAGTTCTTGCGCAGCATCTTGGTCCTTGGATAGCTCTTGCAACTGATCTTGAATATCCTGCATCGCTTCGCTTGCGGCCTGTTTATCGCCGTTTTTCAAAGCCTTCTGAGCGTTATCGAGTTGGGACTGCAGTTTGTCCATCGCCTCGCTCATCTTTTCTCCATCTTGGAGTTTTTCGAGTTTTTTGCGGAGTGAAGCAGCCTTCTCCACATCCCCTTCCCTCTGGGCCTGATCAAGTTCGTTCTTGGCTTCTTGGATCAATTCCTCTCGTTGCTGTTTAGATTGTTCCAGGGCGTCCTTCATTTGCTCGAGTTGCTTTTGCAGTTGTTCGGACTGACCTGGCTCCATCTTGCCAGACTTGAAGGCATTGACGATCTTTTCCATCTCTTTTTCAGCATCTTCGAAATCTCCTTTCTGCAAGGCTTTGGCCATATTCTCGGCTGGCCCCTTATCGAGGTCCTTGAGGGACTCCAAAGCTTTCTTCATTTGGGACGCATCGCCGATCGCCTCTTTCTTGTCCTGCAGTTCCTTTTTGATTTCGTTGAGGTCTGCGATCGCTTCCTTGGTTCCTAGCTCCGCTTTGTTTTGAAGCTTCTTGATCTGCTCCTCGATCTTCTTGTACTCTTCGATTGACTCCAGGTCCCCCTGCTCTTGAGCCTCTTGAAGTTTCTTTTGCACAACCTTGAGGATCGGTTCGGTGGCGTTCTTAACGTTGGTCGATTTCTTGGAAGTATTTTCCGCGAGGACTTGGCTGGCAGAAGGCTGTGCATCGGGGACCCAGAACAAAGCCATGCAAGCAGCTAGAGGGAGGATAACCCAGGCCCATTGTGGAGCAGGACGTACCGGGAAATGATCGCGCAAATCGATTCGATCGACCTGCTTCTGGGCGTCTTGGACAAGCGCTTGGCCGATGGGTGATTGCAGTTCCTCTGGGTTGATCGCAAGGGCGCTCGAGCAACGTTCGCGCAGTCGATAGCGGCGATCGATTTCAACGGCCGCCTCAAGTTTCGTCGGCCGTCGCATCCAAGCCATCCAGGAGGCGAGGGCCAAGGCTGTTAGTGACGAACCTATCCACCAGCCCCATACCCATCGCTGACCCTCGACACCTGGATCCCAGTCGAAGTGCCAAATCTTGGGAACCAGCAAACCGGCGAAGCAAATAGAAAAGCAGGCTAGCAGGGCCCAGTTGAGCCAAAAAAGCCAAGAGTGGAAGAACAATCGGCGAACAGCCCGCAGGACTTGCTTTTGAATGACTTCCATAATCTTTGATCAAACCTTCTTGATAGGTCGCTTCGGTGGCGGTGGCTTCAGCATCCGCGCCTTGTCGTCCTCAGGCATCGGAGGGGTGTTTGGAGGTGGAGGGGGATTCCGATTGGCGTTGTTGCGAGCTGGTGGATTAAGATCCGTTGTCGATTCAACCCATTCCCAACTGATCGGATTGTCTAGTTCGCGTCCTGCGAGAATTCCCCATGGTGTTCCAGAGTGTTTTTCGACAACGCTCTGGAGCAACTCTTTGGCCAGTTTGGCTTCCTTCTCAAGCTTGCTGTCGACCGTGACTTTGTCGCTGGGACGGAGGTTCCAAGTGTTGCTCTCGGGCTTGGTAAAGTTCATTCCTCGTTTCGCTTTGGCAAGCATGGCATTGTAGGACTCGGTACGGATCTTAGCTGCCAAGGCGGTGCCGTAGGAGAGTTCAAAACTCGCAAGCCAACGAGGTGAGGTTTCCTTGCTTCGGAACTTCTCTCCTTCCGATAGGATCGAGCACATCTCGGACAACTCCGGATAAAGTCGGGCAGACTCGAGTTGCGATTCGGTCAGTTCACGGGTGAATCCGGCCTCGTCGCGTTTGATGAAAACCATCTTGGGCTTCGACAAAGTACCAGTTCTCGACAGTTGCGCTGCATTCAACAAAGCGTATCGCAGCGGACTCTTCTTGACCCTGGTCATATATTCGGCTTCCGATAGATAGTCGGGCCTGTATCGAGCCATGATTTCGGGATCGAAAAAGTAAGCCATTTGAGATGCGAACGCTTCGGTATCCTTGCGCTCGACTCGGGTATTGAGTTTCCGATTCGGATGAATCGAGAAATAAATACCGCCAGTTTCGTAACAAAGCTTCGAAAGAGCATAAGGTCCGAACCCCGAGTCGAGTACCGGTTCCTCCATGTAGTTGTCTTGGTATCCAAGCTTGACTCGCTCTGGATAGAGGGTCTCGGGCCCCTGATCCACCTCAGCCCAGTCCTCGACTTGAGCATAAGCCGGATCGAACTCGACAAACTTGATGAAGGATTTCTCCCGACCAAAAGGGGCCGGCACGCCCAGAACATAGCAGGGAATCGTTTGGAAACGGCAGGCTTTGATCGTTTCCTCGGCCAATTGCAAATCGTCGCCGCGTTCATCGGTCACAACCAGCAGCATGACGTTTCTAGCGGGATTGTTTCCCTTTGCCACTCGAAAAGACTTGTACTTCTCGACGGCAGTCTTGATCGCGTGAAAAACCATTTCATCGCCACCTTCGTTGCCGATCTGCTCGATGGCCGATCGGATCTCACCTAGATCGTCGGTCGGTTGTTTGGTCAGGACTTCGACCTCGCTACCAAACGAAAGAATCGATGTCAGAAGTCGGCACCTCAGCGGTCCCCTCCCGCTTTTCCTTCTCGGCTTGGACAATTCCCAGCTATTGGTAGATTCGGTCGACGCGGTCGCTGATTTCTTGTCGGCGTTTGACCATCGAGATGCTGCTATCGAAGACCCATACGACGAGCGTCGGACGTTCTTCAAGCGATTGTAGAATCTCATAAGTGACACGATCTACAGCGCCGTCGGTGCCCGTCGTTCCCACGCCGGTCATCCCTCGAACGGCTTTGGGAGCTTCGGTCAGTCCAACCGCCTTTTCGACAGTAAGCGTGACGTTGACATCGCCGTCTGGGATGGAGACATCCAGATCGGTTGCCTCAACGGCCGAAACATCCGCAACCAGCGGAGCACTCGACAGGGCCATATCGACCGAACCGATCGAATCGGCTCCAAAGTCTTCGCTCGGGGTGTCTGAATACGCGATATCGGTGACGACATCGATAGGAGCCAACTCTTCGGCAATTGGCTCGGAATTGATCAGAACCGACAGCAACTTAGGCTGGGTAGCGATGGTGACCGACGCCAGGGCTAGGACCACCAAAACATGCGCGCCGACACTCGCCAGAAATGCAAGCGAATCTTGGTCGAACCAGGAAGCAGGTTCATCGTCGAGTTCGTCCTCGACATCCTCACCGTCATCCTCGTCGTCCGGGCCATCCTGATCATCCAGATCGAATTGATTCAGAGTTTTGGATGAAACGGGATCTCCCTCGGATGCCGAGTTGATCGTCGCGGGATTTCCTCCAGCTTGTGCGTCACCAGCACCGAATCGTTGACCAAGGCGTTTTAGCATCGTGAGTTCATCCCGCGGTAGGTTCCGACCATGTCTTCATCAATTTCCAGCAAGCGACGATTTGGCAAGCAGCGTAAATGATGCTCCGGCAACGACTTTCAAGCGTAAGTCAGCTTTGTGTTTGACGCTCTATTCTCGGAGTAAATTCCCCTGATTTCAACAGGAATAGCAATCAAAACGGAGTCGATAGACACAAGATTCCGAAAAAAACTTTGGTATTTCCCGGGTTGATCTTTTCCCCTTAGGACCCGGGATGCGGGGTGATGAGTCCCTAAAGTCGAACCTGCCAGACCTATTTGAATCAAAAAAACGAATATCGGGGGCTGTTCAAAGCGTTAAAATCCGGTGCAATTGCACTTAGTTTTCGGGTGGTCGCGGCACTATTGGCCGCAAACCGCATCGAAACAGGATCCTTGTTCCAAGGGCTCATTCA
>JBJTAQ010000457.1:0-2872 GCA_046090945.1 Pirellula sp. | reverse complement strand
CACGCTTGTCCCCCCCGCTTAGTAGAAACGCTTCCGCTATTTTCCAATCGGCGGGAATTTGAAGCAGGAGCTCACTCGCTGAATCCTTGTTGAAAGCGATTTGAGAGGTAAAGTAAGCGATTTGATCGCCATAGCTGTCAGCGAAGACGTCAAGTTTGGATTCGTATAGTATAGGCGAAGTCACAGATGGGTAAGCTGGGTCAACGATCAATATAGAACGATCGGAGGTCGTTTCCTGAGAAACAAACGGCTCGGTATTTGCCTCCTCGGTCCATTCGTAACTGTAGCCCTCAGTTCCTGACTTTAGTTTCGCAGACTTACCCAAGGGGTTTTTTACAAACAAATCGCCCGATAAGTCTAATTTAAATGCCAATTGTTGGGCTTCGCGAATCGTCGGGGTTGGGAGTTTAAGTGTTGATTGTGCTGAGCTGAAAACTTGAGTTGCCACAATCACACTTGGTGTTTCATTGTCCAACTCAAGGTTGATGTTTCCGAGTTCAAGTGTCCACTCATTGTTTTTTGCGTTGAACACCGCGGTTATGGGAAGTCGCTTCTTGTTCTCACAATGCCATTGAAATCCGTTTGGCAATTGGACGTGAATCTGTGATAGGTCCTTCCAATCTGACGTAACTTTAAAACGATGCTCTACCCGCCATTGCGTGTCGACGCGTCGGATGCTCGATTCGATCGGTACCGATAGACGTTCTTCCAGCGAAGATGCGAAGAGGGGGGGGAGCTGGTTGTTTTTGACTGCAAGCACTAACGCACGGCCGAGTCTTGGCAAGGAATCTCGCTGCCATGGGCTAAGATCCTCTTCGGGTACTGTCCAGTCGCGAATCTTGCCGCGTATTCTCAGGCGATTGCCAGCGCTAGGCTCGATCGTAACGCAGGTCCTGAGTTTTTGACCGCTGACGGTGATCCAAGTTGCTTGAGCCAGATCCAATTGGCTACCAGGGTCAAGAGTGCGAGCTATCTGGAAGTCGATCGTCGATTCGGGGACAGTCAAGCGGTTGGTGTCGACCAAAATCGAGTTTGACGTCTCATCGAGCGAGATCGTTCCAGCTTGGGCTTGAGGTTTTAGCTGCAATGTAGCTGGGTCGACCGTCCAACCTGAAGGTATTTCGATGGTTTGAAGCCCCTTAGCGCTCGATTGCTCGAACCTTATTCTAACGCTGGCCACACATCGATCCGCTTCCGTCGAAAGCCGGACGATGGATTCCAGGGGATTCGAATCGCCTTGAGTTAGGATGCTGCAATGAACATCCGGTGGATTTCGATTCCAGGAGTATTCCAATCGGTGCAGGCCTTCTGATGTCTTTCGGTTCGATTCCAAACGACATCGATCAGTAGATATCGCGACAAATCTTCCCTCGGGTTGGTCCTGAAGAATCGTCGTGCCAAAGAGCACCACCCCATTCTTGTTATGAACTACGGGAATCAGCGAATTACCATTCCCATCGGTTTTGAGTTCGTCTCTGGGAATGAGGAAATCGGCGTTCATTTTTAAACGGTTTGCCAAACCGAAAGCTGAACCTGCCGTCAATTCGGGAACTGAAATGATCACTGTGTTGCCTTGAAGCTGCAAGGCCGCTTCACGATCATTGATCGATACCGATCGAACCTTCATCCCTTGAGGCAATTCCAATCGAATCGGTTGGTTAATCCCAATCGGTTCGTTCCACTCCCATTCACCAATTGTTCTGAGTTCGTTGGAGTGGAGGGAATACTGAAGTGTCTGCCTCGAAAACAGACGCTCAATGCCCCAGTTCTCTTGTTTTTCGAGCAACTGGCCCCGCGAGGAATCCGGGCCGAGTCCAATGGTAAACAAGATTTTTTCCTGGCCGCTTGTTTCAAGTATCCAATAGGTACTCTCGAGGGTGTTTTTGGCGTTGGATCCGAGCGACGGATTTTGTTCGGGCCAACCGACGAGTCTCTCAGCCGCCTGCTCCCAAGCTTCTAATTTTCGTACGACGACGTTCGACAGCTCTATTTTCGCTGTTTGCGGAAGGAGTAAAACGATGCATCCGTCAACAGTCTCAGGAACCAAGGCTTCGTAAGACAATCGGTTTGGAGTGCTATCCGCGGTGGGCCTTAGCGACCAGCGAATCCAAGTTTCTGCTCCTCGATTCAGCAAATTCGGACGCCCGTTTGAGTCGAAGCCCCATAGGGGTTGAGCTGTGATTCCCGGATTGATTGTATTGAGATCGGAATCGACGCGGCTTGAAGTAGTTGGTTGATTGATGGGGCTAGTCTGCGATAAGTTTAGTTCTTCATACGAATTTTCAATCGCAAGGTTCCATGGGCTGAGTCTTTCACGGAAGCTATTCTCGAGAGAATCGATCTTTGGATTCGATCGACCTGCTTCCCACATCAATCGCGTCCGGTCGGAGTAAAGATCTGCGCCGACTAGCTGAGCTACGGCATGGAACGCGCGAAGTCCATGCATGGACGAGATCCACGGATCGATCGATTCGTTATTTCGTCGAACGATGCGTTCAAGTGCCGAGGGCAACTTGTCAATTTCCAATGGCCGTAAGTTATCAAGCTGCAATTCAGGCAATTCAGCTTGTGGTACGAATATGCGTCGAAACGGCTTCGCGACAGCCTCTTGCTTCGGTGAATCCGCCTCTGGGGTGACTTGCGGCTGAGCTAGCGCAAATTGCCATGAAAAGAGCAGGCACAATAAAATCTTCGGAATCTCGGATCTCATTGAGGTTCTCGCGGTTTTGCTGTCACGGTGGATCTCAGCACCGGTCCATCCTGTGAAAACTTCTTGGAGATGTTCGATCCGGTTGTTCCCTTGGCTAGGGCTCCTGCAGGCGTGTAATTCCTGCTGACAAAGATACTTCGACGTCGAGCGCGACGATCCATT
>JBJTAQ010000456.1:0-1438 GCA_046090945.1 Pirellula sp. | reverse complement strand
CGACTATGGCATGATCACGCTGCGGGACTACGGCAAGCAGTTTGTTTTCCAAGGGCACACGACAGCCGAAGAGGTTGTCCGCGAGACCGTCCACGACGGCTGATCTTCGCCCCGCAATCCATCTCCGCATCTCCCCCCCGCCCGCTTGCTTACCCAGCCAAAGCCCCGGGGGCGAAGGGGAGCCAAGCGATCCAACTCCGCATCTCCCCCTCGCCCGCTTGCGGGAGAGGGGGTCGGGGGGTGAGGGTGGAGCCAAGCGAATCGGTATGAAAGAACCCAATTTTTAGCGCCTAGGTGGATTTTTCGGGTCAAAATTGGATTTTATGGCACGCCGGTCCAATCATACTACTGTCGAGCCTGCGATCGCTTATCCATACTTTTCCTTAATCGTCCGAACCGAAACACCCACGGACATCCGAAAACTACCGACTAGGGGATACCGCTATGCCAATGTATCAGTTCGAGGCCATGGACCGCACTGGCCAAGAAATCAAGGACGTGATCGAGGCTCCAAGCGAAGAGGATGCACAGAACACGATCAAAGGGATGGGGTACTTTGTTACCAAGCTATCTCTGAAAAAGGGTGCGGCTCAGACGACGGCGGCGGGTGCCAAGAAGAAGCGCCCGTTTGCCCTGGGTGGTGCCAAGACCAAGCATATCTGCACGTTCACCCGTCAGTTGTCGATTCTCCAGGATGCCGGTCTTCCGATTTTGAGGTCTTTGAGAATTCTCGAGAACAACCTCAAGGGGGGCAAGCTCAAGAATGCGTTGATGGACGTCTGCGATGAGATCGAAACAGGATCGACTCTTTCGGAGGCGATGTCCAAGTGCCCGAAGGTCTTCAGTCGCTTGTACGTGAACATGATCAAGGCCGGTGAGGCCGGTGGAGCTTTGGAAACCATTCTGCAACGTTTGGCTGAGTTTCTCGAACGTGCCGAATCGCTGAAGCGGAAAGTCAAAGGGGCGATGATCTACCCGGTTGCGGTGGTGTTGGTGGCCACTGGTATTTTGGCGGGGATTATGTACTTCATCGTCCCGACGTTTAAAAAGATGTTCGATGAGTTCGAACTCAAGCTGCCAGCGCCGACGGTGTTGCTCATGGCCATGAGCGATTACGTCGTCGGATACTTCTGGCTGATGATTCTCTTGCCGGTTGTGGTATGGTTGATCGGAAAGCTGATTCGCAAGTTCAAGCATGGTCGGATGGGTTACGACATGTTCATCATCAAGGTACCGGTCTTCGGTAGTTTGGTTGAGAAGAACATTTTGGCTCGAACCACCCGGACGCTCGGTACGCTAGTGACCTCGGGTGTTCCGATTCTCGAAGCACTCAACATCAAGCGCGAGACCTCGGGCAACGCCATGTTTGAGCGGATCTACACCAAGGTCAGCGATGCGATTCGCGAGGGCGAGACGATTGCCAAGCCGATGAAGGAGA
>JBJTAQ010000455.1:0-3006 GCA_046090945.1 Pirellula sp. | reverse complement strand
ACTGGTCCTGGCGCTGTACCCGTTTTATTTTAGGTACATCCTAAAAGCTCTTCGCAATCGCGAGGTTGCGTTTTTGGTCTGTTTGGGTGGTCTTTGGTTAGCATCCCAAGTATTGAGCGATCTTTACAATGCAACTCCCATGAAGAACTATCTTCGGGGGCTTGGGAGTATCGTCTTGACGATGACGACCTTTCTTTTCTTTTGTGGCCTCTATTGCAAAGACTATCGCAACCATCTTGGAACCCTGATGGGAAGCTGCGCTGGTGGGGTTCTCAGCGCCAGCCTGCTCTACCGTTTCGATGGAAGCAATCAGGGCTATATCGATAATCTATGGGATTTTTACGTCTCGGGTTGGGCCCATCCTGCCTTTACTCTTTTCGCGTTTCTTCTCTATCGATCCCACCCTTGGTTTGTGTTTCCTGTGGGGCTTGCCTATGGCGTTTTAGCCAACATGTATGGGGGAAGATCCGATGGTTTGGTTGTTTTGGTAAGCACTTTGTTCTTTCTCTATTTATGGATTCAGATATCGAATTCCAAGCGGGATCTACGTCTGTCGATGCGCACGGGTTTTCTGCTTTCGGCGCTGCTCCTGATCCCGATGTTTCTGGTCTATGTGAACTATGCACAGAGTGGTACGTTGGGCAAGGCGGCGAAGATGCAGATCGACCTTGCAAAGAACCCATACAATCCGATCGAAGTCCTGTTGCTTGCAAGAAACGAATCGGTAATCGCTCTAGATGCGATTTATGAAAAACCGCTGCTTGGACATGGTTCCTGGGCCAATCCGAGTCATTTGCGACGTCTCTATTTGCTGAAGATGCGAGAAATCTATGGTGCATCAGCGCCCAAACGACTGATTCAAGATATCTTACCCGTGCACTCAGTTCTGTTAGGTGCTTGGGTGTTTAGCGGTTTTGCAGGATTCGTTTTTTGGATTTACGTGATCTTTCGAACCTATACACTATCGAACAGTTTCTTGGTAAACGGTTCGATTGCGATGATTGCGATCGCGGTGGTCTACCTGCCATATTTTTCATGGCACGTCTTGTTCTCTCCCAATGCATTCGCTCGCTTTTCCTGGCCGATGAGTATGGCGTTTTTGATCTTCGCCAACTCCTATTTTTTCCGATCCACTTCCGACCAAAGTAGATGACCCAAGCTGGAAAGATTCTCTTTGTCACCTTTGGTGAATTGAGTAAAACGGGTTGCTTAAGGGCATATCACCTAAGTCTTGGCCTGCGCCAGTTGGGTTGGGACGCCCAGCTTGCAATTCCCAATACGACTTCAAATCACCAGTCGCCTCAGACGAAGATTGTAAACCCACTGTATTTCGAAACATCGGCACCAAAATTTCGGGCGTCAGTCGGCGCGCTTATCCAACAACACAAGCCTGATTTTGTGCACATGCTCAACCCAAAAGAAAAGGCTTTCTTGCTGGCTTCAACCCTTCCCAAAACCCGGTTTGTTTTCGACTGGGAGGACTGGACCACCTTCATCGAAAAGCCTGGGCCGATCAGGTGGTACAAGGAATTGCGGGATCGCTGGTTGGTCAAGCGAGCGACACTGATTCTCACCGCGAGTCGTTGGCTATCGCAATACATTCTGGATCGGTACCGTCGTGATTCCCTCTACTTGCCCTATGCCTGCCTTGAAAGAGAATTCCCCGCGCCTGGCGACCAAGCGATTGCTCCGACCGTCGTGGGCATGGGGAGCCTGCATCCAGGATGGGACCACGACCTTTTGATCGATGCGGCCGGCATTTTGAAACGCAGAGGCCAGGAGTGCCCGATCCGCTGGATCGGATCGGGCGAGGATTTTGATAAGTCCAAGGCGAGAGCCGCGCAACTAGGACTCAAAAAATTCGATTTTCCAGGATACCTCGATTGGGACTCGATGCTCCGCGAACTGCGCGAAGCTCACTGCTTGGTTTTTCCTATCCGCAACAAACCATTGAACTTGGCGAGGTGTCCGTTCAAGTGTTTTCAATTCGCACAAGCAGCCAGGCCTGTGATCACCTCGGATGTCGGAGAGGTGCGATCGATCTTTGGAGATATTGCTACCTATGTAGAGCCAACGGCTGAGGCGATTGCAGAGGCTATCGTTCGAGTGATGCAGCAACCTCGGCAACCTGATGTGGTTTACGATTTATCCAAGCATCGATGGGAGAGTCGCGCCGCCGATCTTGCCGAACGGCTCGAAAGGGTTCGAGCGGAGCATGCCGGTGAGCGATCCTAAGATGCCCTGCGGAAAAAGCGTCGTTCATTTAATCTCTTCGACGAAACTGGATCGAGGAGGTCCATCGCTATCGGCAACGCAACTGCTTCAAAGCCTTCGAGAGGCTGGTCAATCCGGAATACTGGTCAGCCCAGACCACCAATCCGACACGCGTATGTACGCAAGTGTTTCGGCAATCACTTACCCATCGGTCGAAGCGTTGATTGCCAAGCAGACGGCGCAGGAAATCCGCGCATTTCACCTGCATGGAGTTTGGGATTGGTTTCTTCACCGGGCGGTGCAGGTTGCCAGGAAACTAAATATTCCCTACGTGATCTCCCCTCGGGGAATGCTTGAGCCATGGGCGATGAATCAAAAGAAATGGAAGAAACGGCTGGCTTGGTGGCTCTATCAACGCGATGACTTACAACATGCTGCCTTTCTCCTTGCAACCGCGCAAAGTGAGGCTGAACAGTTCAGCAGACTTGGGCTGTCCAATACAACGGTCGTGATTCCCAACGGAGTCCAGCTTCCGCAGTGCGAACCTCGGTTTCCCAACAGTCTACCGCATCAATCGAAAGCCCAACACACCGCGCTTTTTCTCAGCCGTATTCATCCGAAGAAAGGTTTGCTCTTGCTAGTTGAAGCTTGGGCAAAAGTACGCCCCCAAGGCTGGCGCATGCTTGTCGTCGGACCCGACCAGACTGGGCATCGCAAAGAGGTACAAGCCCTAGTAGATAAGCATCAACTTCATTCAGCCTGGGAGTTTCATGAGGCGATGTACGGCGAAGA
>JBJTAQ010000454.1:0-1576 GCA_046090945.1 Pirellula sp. | reverse complement strand
ATCGCAAGAATGGAAACGAGAAAGGACGCGGTGGACTGTGGAATAACCCGGCCGGTTGGGCTGGCAAAGATCCGCTGGTGCGAGCCGATAATCCTGTCGGGCAATGGAACACGATGAAGATGCGATTGGTCGGAGAGCGATGCTGGGTTTGGCTCAATGACAAGCCAGTGGTCGTTAACGCTCGATTGCACGACTACTTTGCCCCTGGCCAGCCGCTGATCCAGCGAGGTCCTATCCAGTTGCAAACGCACGGTGCGGAGATCCGTTTCCGCAATATCACGCTCAAAGAATTCACCGATGTCGAATCCAACGAAATCTTGAGGAAAGCCGAGGCGACTGAACTCGAAAAGAACGCTTCGAAATTCAACGTTCTGTTCAATGGGAACGATCTGGCGGGTTGGAAAGGTGCCACTGGTAACTACACGGTCACCGACGGTGCGATTCAGTGCATGCAGGGCAAGGGTGGCGTGCTTTATACCGAGAAGAGCTACGGTGACTTTGTGTTCCGTTTCGATTTCCAATTGCCCCCTGCTGGCAACAACGGGATTGCGATTCGCTATCCGAGTGTCGAAGAGATCGAGCAGCTACCTAAAGACCTACGCCACGGCGATGCGGCTTATGTCGGCATGACCGAGCTTCAGGTTCTCGACGACGGACATCCCAACTACAAGACGATCGATCCTCGCCAAGCTCACGGCAGCGCCTACGGGATGGCGGCCGCCAAACGCGGATATCTGCGGCCGACAGGTCAGTGGAACCATGAGGTCATTACGGTCAGCGGATCGAAGATCCAGGTCGAACTCAACGGAACGCGCATCCTCGATACCGACTTGGCCACCATCAGCGAATACATGAACAACACCCCTCACCCGGGCAAGGATCGAGCCAGCGGCCACATCGGCTTTGCCGGTCACTCCGATCCGGTGAAGTTTCGCAATATCGAAGTAGTGCCTGTAGGCAATTAGTCGATTCGATTCGTTACGGTTTTCGTTTTATTAGGAAAGGGTCGGATTTGAACCGTCGCAACCATCGATTAGGTTTCTCAGGTGGAATCTCCACCTTGCTCTTGTTCGTTTGTTTGGCAGTCCCCTTGCTGGCACAAGAGTCGGCGAGTAATGCGGACGATGCGGCTCTGGTGATCCCGGAGTCTCAGGCCAAGACTCAGGATCAGATGCGGGCTTACACCGAGCGTATCGAGCACTCGCCGGCCAAGATCGAGATGCTGCCGATCCCAGGAGGGGTTTTCCGAATGGGAAGTCCAGACGTCGAGGATGGTCGCAAAGCAGACGAAGGCCCGGTGCATGAGGTGAAAGTCGCCCCTTTTTGGATGGCCAAGTGCGAGATCACTTGGGATGCCTACGATGTTTGGATGTCCGACCTGGATGTTTTTTATCGCGAGGTCAACAAGGTTAAGGCGACCAAGCGCGATGAGCTCGCAGACGAATTCCAAAAGAGCCAGCCGACCAAGCCCTATACTGATATGACCTTCGGCATGGGCAAGCATGGTTACCCGGCAATCTGCATGACGCAGCATGCGGCGAGGACCTTTTGCAAGTGGCTCTCGCGCAAGACCGGT
>JBJTAQ010000453.1:0-1247 GCA_046090945.1 Pirellula sp. | reverse complement strand
CCCGCGCGACAAAAGCGCGACTTTTAGAGCTCCATTTTCATAAACCGCAGGTCACGCCCGCTGGATCTTGGGCGTCGGGGTTTTCTTTGGACCAACGATATTGGTATTTTGCATCGCTGCGGTTCACGAAGGTCGCATTTTCTCTACTTCATAACCCGCAAAACGCATCAAAGACAACCGACCCTCGGCTTATGGCCGGCGCGAATTTCGGAGCGTTTCGAGAATTCCGCTAATAGTCGTAAGACCAATCGGAGCGCAAACAAAACACACTCCGGTGGTTATTTGATTTCGCCATTATCCGTCAGTCCTGTGCCATCGCAGAAAGAAAACGCCATAAATCCATGCGGGAATTTCGAATTATTTCAATTTTTGTAGAAATGCGCTTTGACAAACTGGGTGGCTTGGGTATTCCGGGCGGCCTGACTGCTCAAGGAGGGCGTTTGGCGAAAGGATTTTGTAAGGAGCTTCGGGCGTCGTCAAATTTCAGGGATCCTAAATTATGAGCAAAGTTGTTTTTGTTTTGAGCTTGTTGGTTTTTTGCAACAGTTCGTTTGGTGCGTTGCTTGTGTCCTACGACATGAATACCAATACCGGAGGGACAACACCCACGTCAGCGGCGTCCACGCTTGTTTCTGGGTTGACCGCAACCAATATCAGACAGAGTGGCTTTTCGAACTTCACGTCCACACAGGGCATCGGGGCCTCTTGGAGTTTTCCAAGCAATGCTTTTCAGATAGCTAGTACTCCGGGAAGAATAACAGGTTCGGACGACGGCTCTGCCAATTTCTTCGCTGTGAGAATCACAAACTCCTCTGCGCCCACGACCACGATAACACAAGTTTCTTTCACCGAAAAATTGGTAAGCACTACTACTACTAATGGGAATCTGTATGGAGCCATCGCGTGGGCAAAGCAAATCGGAACTAACGCTCCGGGTACATTCACAGTCCAGGCAGATACGATTAACAAATTGACAACCGCTGGATCATCCTTTACTTACAGTTTTACACTGTCTACCCCAATAGTTCTAAATACCAACGAAAGCATTCAAATTCGGTTTTTACACCGATCCGATAGTCCATCTACGGGTTCCATTGGCAACCGAACGACGCAGTTTGATGATATCCAAATCTTTGGCTCACAGGTTCCTGAGCCCAACTCGGCTATTGTTGTTGGCTTGTTGAGTGTAGGCGGTCTTATGAGACGTCGGCTTCTAAGGAAGTCGTGAGCATGTTTTGGTTCGCCGG
>JBJTAQ010000452.1:0-7843 GCA_046090945.1 Pirellula sp. | reverse complement strand
CGAGATAATCGCATCTCGCTCGACAGCCTCAAGCCGACCAGTGCGACGATCGACGCATAAGCGGCGAGGATCAAAGGCCATCCTCCATAACCGATCTCGCGACGTGTCCATGGATCGATCGATTGGCCCAATAAATACGTGGCCGATGTGGCTGTATCAAAACAAGAAAACAGCGACAGTCCAATCATCACGTACCAGATACGATACGTCGCAGAGAAATCGTCCAGGCGATGCTGTCGAATACTATAAACCATCCAGGATGCGAACGCCGTCAATAGCCATAACTGACATGTCATCCAATTCGCTATGCTGTGCGGACTTCGCAAGTCGAGCAA
Organism: Pirellula sp.; assembly: GCA_046090945.1. GTDB lineage: Bacteria > Planctomycetota > Planctomycetia > Pirellulales > Pirellulaceae > JBKCUI01. The sequence continues at coordinate 7,508 of JBJTAQ010000452.1, read as the reverse complement.
CTGAAGAACCGGGATCGGTGATCTCCCGAGCGAGTTCGCGCGAGTGTGCAGGAGATAGTGCGATGCCAGGAGCAGGCCCCACACCACCCAACAGCCTGAAATGAAGATCGCTACCGACTGAGTACGAATCGGGATCCACTGTACCAACCGTTGCTGACAAGTCTTTCGAACGTCTTGGCTGTAGTTGGGTGTTTCCTCTGAGGAAAAAAATGCCTCGGGATCGCTCTGAATCCCTCTCCGCACCTTTTTCTGAGGTCGCGCGTATTCCCCAGCCGCTGCAGCAGTGCTTGCCGCCGACTCTCGGACGATCCGCCTACGGCGATCCAACCTGTGGGTACGAGAAAATGACATACTATGGGAATCGCAGGTTGGCCCATCGATGTCAAGATCGATTGCTTTGATAGCAAAGCATGATCGCTCGCCCCAGGCTTATACGCCCAAGGCTTTGGACAGGTTATAAATGCCCTGGCAGTACGGGACATTACTTGAGGATCAAAAGCAGATCGCCGGCTTCGACCTGACTTCCAGAGCTGACCAAAAGCTGCACGATCTCTCCGTCCCGCTCGGCATTGATGACCGTCTCCATCTTCATCGCCTCGAGCGATAAAAGCTTTTGTCCCTTGGTCACCCGAGCCCCGGCCGCGACGGCAACACCGATGACCATCCCAGGCATGGCGGCCGCGACATGCGTCGGATCCGCCGGGTCGGCCTTCGTTCGCTTAGCCGACTTGGTCTCGATCGACTTGTCGACCACCTCGACCTCACGCGGTTGACCATTGAGTTCAAAAAAGACGGTCCTGACTCCATCCGGTCGTGGCTCACCGACGGCAAGAAACTTGACGATCAACCTCTTACCAGACTCGATATCGATCGAAAACTCCTCGCCGATCATCGGCCCATAGAAAAAGATCGGTGTTGGCAACAAAGAGACGTCGCCATAGTCTTTCAGGTGTCCTAGATATTCGTCAAAAACTTTCGGATACAAAGCGCTGGTAACGGTCTCTTGCATCGTTGCTTCACGCCCAAGCTTGCCTTGCAAGTCTTTTGCAGTAGCGTTGAAATCATGATCCGGGAGTGTCTCCCCTGGGCGATTTTTGACCTCAGGGTTGCTTCGCAAGATCGCTCGCTTGACTTGTTCCGGAAATCCACCCGGTGGCTGTCCCATCATGCCTCCGACTAGATCCAAGACTGAGGCTGGATAAGCCAGTTCGCGGGCTCCATGGACGATGTCCTCGACGCTCAGTTCATTGGCAACCATAAACAGCGCTAAATCACCCACCGCTTTGCTTGTCGGCGTCACTTTGACGATATCACCAAGCAATTGATTTGCTGCGGCGTACATCTTGCAAACGTGATCCCATCGGTCGGCCAATCCGAGCGCTTTGGCTTGTTGGTACAGATTCGTATACTGTCCACCGGGCATTTCGTGTTGGTACAAATCTCCGCCAGCGACCAGTGATTCGCCTTCAAAAGGCGCATAAAACTGCCGAACCTCTTTCCAGTACTCCGACAGCGCCGTAAGTGCGTCGGTCTGGAGCTTGCTCTCTCGATCGGAGTATCGCAGCGCTTCGACCAGAGTATTGAGGTTGACTTGCGAGGTTCCACCGGACATGGATGCCAAAGCGCCATCGGCTACCTCAAGACCTTGTTCGGCTGCATTCAAGATCGACGATGCTTGGATCCCTGCCGTGTCGTGAGTATGGAAGTGGATAGGGATCCCGATGTGTTGCCTGAGCTCGGCGACAAGAACTTTAGCCGCAGCGGGTTTGCACAAACCGGCCATGTCTTTGATGGCCAGCATGTGAGCCCCCATCTTCTCGAGTTGCTTGGCCAACTCGACGTAATACTTGAGTGAATATTTCTGACGATTGGGGTTGAGGATATCACCGGTATAGCAAATCGCTGCTTCGCAGATCATCCCAGACTCAACGACGGCTTCCATCGCCACTCGCATATTCTCAGCCCAATTCAACGCGTCGAAAACCCGGAAGATGTCGATACCAGCCTCTGCAGCCTCTTTGACAAACGCTCGGACGACGTTGTCGGGGTAGTTGGTATAGCCAACTGCATTGGATGCTCGCAGCAGCATCTGGAAGAGGATGTTGGGAATGCGCTGGCGTAAATCGCTAAGGCGTTGCCAAGGACTCTCTTTGAGGAAACGCATCGAGGTATCAAAGGTCGCTCCACCCCACATTTCCATCGAGAACAATTGAGGTGCAAGTTTCGCATAAGCATCAGCCACTTTGAGCATGTCAAAGGTCCGAACGCGTGTGGCTAGCAACGACTGATGAGCGTCTCTCATCGTCGTATCGGTTAGCAAGAGCTCTTTGCTGTTGCGAATCGACTGGCAAAATGGTCCGGCTCCGAGTTGGAGGAATTTCTGCCGATATCCATCGGGAAGACCTAGGCCGGCCGACAGCTTCGGAGCAGTCGCAGGCTCGCGCCGGACCTTGGCCCCGGTCTTTTCCACGAGCTTATTGCCGTTGACCACCGTGCCAGCGATAAATCGCAACAAGCGAGTCGCTCGATCGCGGCGTTTGGGTAGCTCAAAGAGCTCCGGAGTCTTGTCGATCATCCGCGTCGTTGCATCCCCGGCCTGGAACGTAGGATGCGTGATCAAGGAGATCAAGAATGGAATGTTTGTCTTGACGCCGCGGATACGGAATTCTTGCAAGCACCGTTCCATGCGGCCTGCGGCCTCAAGCAGGTTTCTGCCCCGCGCGGTGACCTTCACCAGCAATGAATCATAAAACGGATTGACCACCGCGCCGCTAAATGCACTGCCAGCATCGAGCCGTATCCCAAGTCCACCTGCACTTCGGTAGTGAGTAATACGCCCATAGTCCGGGCGGAATTGATTCGAAGGATCCTCGGTCGTCACACGGCATTGGATCGCCGACCCAACAACTTGGACCTCGCTCTGGCTGGGCAATCCCTGAGACTCATCCCCAAGCTTGTAGCCGCATGAAACGAGGATCTGCGAACGGATCAAATCGACCCCAGTGACTTCCTCAGTCACCGTATGCTCCACTTGAATCCTAGGATTGACTTCAATGAAGTAGAATTTGTTGGTCTCGGTGTCGAGCAAAAACTCGACGGTACCCGCGCAGTGATAACCGACTTTCCGCGCGATCGCCAGAGCTGCTTCGTGAAGCTCTGAGGCAACTTTTTTGCTCAGGTTCGGAGCTGGTGCGATTTCAACGACTTTTTGATGCCGGCGTTGCACCGAGCAATCTCGCTCGTGCAGATGAATTATATTGCCATGCTGATCTCCCAAGATCTGGACTTCCAAATGCCGTGCCCGTCCGACGAGTTTCTCAAGAAATACTTCATCGCTTCCAAAGGCATTCTTGGCTTCGCGTTGGGCTTGCTCAAGATTGCTGGCCAGTAGATCCTCGGTTTCGACGACTCGCATCCCTCGCCCGCCACCACCTTTGGAAGCCTTGAGCATGATCGGATACTTCATCTTGCGAGCTGTGTCGATGGCCTCTTGAAGATTGCGAACCGCAGCCGCAGAGCCTTCGAGGATCGGCACCCCAACCTGCTTGGCAATCTCCCTCGCAGCAACTTTATCTCCCAAGAGTTCGAGAGCCTCATTGCTCGGACCAATAAACATGATCCCTGCCTTGCGAAGCGCTCGCGCGAACTCCGCATTTTCCGAAAGAAATCCATAGCCAGGATGGACCGCATCGATCTTGTTCTCGATGCACAATTCCACAATGGCTGGAATATCCAGATACGATCGAATCGGTTCGCCAGGTTTTCCGATTTGATAAGCTTCATCAGCCTTGAATCGATGCAGCGCGAAGCGGTCTTCGTGGGAGTAGATGGCGACGGTTCGGATTCCGAGTTCGTGGGCGCTGCGGAAAATACGAATTGCAATTTCGCTGCGATTGGCAGCTAGAATACGACAGATGGGAAGCATGAAATCCTGGGCCGGTACTTACGAGGTTGCGATCGATGGATCAAAGCATTGTCAAACGCTCGAGAGGATAGCTCGAAGTATACCGCAAAACCAGAGAATCCGTAGGCTCAAGATCGATCGTCTTGAGTAGTTTGACTCGCAACAACCTCGCTGGCTCCACGCCATCCGCCATTGACGGCAAGGTCCTGGGCATTGATAAACTCTCCATCACCCAAACTGATAGCCGCGACCACCTTGGCGATATCCTCGGGCCTGCCCCAACGCTCAAGCAGCGATTCCTTGCAAGCTCTCTGAGCCCAAGCTTGTGAGGTTCCACGTCCCCACTCGGTTTGAATCCAGCCGGGACTGATGCAGTTGACCCGAAGCCGCGGCGCGTAGGTTTTCGCAAGGCTCTTTGAAAAGGCGCTGACGGCGGACTTGATCGCACAGAAGTACTGCCCACTGTCGCCCTCCATACCCTGGGTAGCTTGATCCCAACCGATGTGAATCATCGACGGAAGGGTAGGGTGGCTGCAACTCTGCCGAACCTGTCGCTCGGCTACCATCCTACTCAAGAGCATCATAGCCCGGACGTCCAGATCCCAAAGCTCGCTGAGCTTCTGTTCAAACGACCAAGACTTGGCCGGCCCCGTAAGCACATCAGCACCCGCGGCATGAACCCAAAGGTTCACATAGCCGTGTTGAGCAAATGCTGCGTCAGCCAAGGAATAAAGGCTCGGCTTGCTGCGCAGATCGGCGACGATGCACAGCGGCCTTCGCGAAGGTTTCTGCGAAACAGTTTGCTCTCGGGAAATACTGCTCTGACAAGCCTGTGCGGTACGCATGAGCCCATCGACATTGCTACGGGTATTTAGGATCAAACGACAACCGCGAGAAGCAAGCTCGATGGCGATGGCTTGGCCAATCCCACTTGCAGAACCGGTAACGACGGCAACAAAGGGTTCGTCGTAGCTGAACATAGATCAGTCTGAGGCTTCGTTCGGAGGTGGTTCGTAATTGAACTCTTGCCACTTGATGGCTTGATCCATCGGTTCAATGCGCAGAACAAGTAGTCCGTTTTGAAAGACTCGCACGGTCCCACTGGATTGACTAACAACGATGGCAATGGCTTTGGTACGCTGCGATATGGCTGCGGCGGCCCAGTGACGAGAACCAAGCCCTTTCGAGAGCTGCAGGTTCTCGTGGAGGACTTCGATGATCTGGCGAGAACGTTCAACGACGCCGTCAGGAGAGACGATAAAGGCTCCATCCATTTGAGCGATCTCTTTGATGTCTTCGCGCACGCGGGCGTCGTGAAGATTGCGGTGCTTGCGACTGTAGCCTTTGAGGGGGTCGAAACCGCTGTCCTTACAGTGCGTCAACACCTTGCGGGTATCCCCGACAACAAATAGCGTGCCGACTTTGTTCCCTTCGCGGCCCTCGCGACCGATTTGGACTGCCAAATCGATCACGATCTTGAGGTTGTTCAGCGGGACGGCCGTTTCGAGCCGCTGCAGGTCTCGGCTCGTAAATCGTCGCATCCGCTCGTCGAGCTTGATGATCGAAATCGAATCCATCCGGTTGGCTTCGAATCCACAGTAAACCGCCACGACCTCGCTCTGGCTGGCAAGATGTTCGTCAGCAACCGCCTCGAGCAGAGCATGCTGAAGCCGCTCAAGAAGAGGGGAGTCCTCCTTGTTAAGAACCAGTGGGATAAGCCCAAAACCCGTGGCTGCTTCGAGATCCTCCTCGCGGTCGGCAGCCACCAATATCCTTTGTATTTCTTGAGGAACTAACTCGCGAAGTCGCTCCCAATCAGTAGCTCCATCGAGCAAAAACAGTAGAGAATCGGCGTCGATGGAAACCGCGAGACTCCCGGCAGCCTCAACGACGCTTGAAAATTCGCGGGTGAATTTCTGCGTGTTCATCGGTGGATAGCGCAAGTCTTTACTAGATGGCGGTTTACGAACTACTTCCTCAGTGTACCCTAGGATTTGCTTTCGGCAATCCAAACCAGAGCCGGAACTCAGTTTTGCCGTTGATTTTCAAGGGGCTGAGGCTATACTTTCGCTCCCTGCGGAGGCCCGAGTGTGGCAACCGCAACCGATCCTGACGGATCGATTCTAATTCTAAGAGTAAGTTTTCCACACAGTCTGGTTTTTGAAGTCGGGTCCAGCCATGGCAAGAGCTTGTGAAGTTTGCGGTAAGTCGCCCCAAGTTGGCAATATGATCGAGACCCGCGGTAAGGCGAAGTACTTGGGCGGCGTCGGTACAAAGATCACCGGCATCACCCGTCGAAGGTTCCTGCCAAATCTTCAAACCATCAAAGCCTCGTTGCCAAGCGGCGAAGTGAAGTCCATGCGAGTATGCACCCAGTGCATTCGATCCGGTAGGATTCGCAAAGCGGTACGAACCAAGCCATTCTCGTTGCCGACCAAATAGTTGCCCATCGGCTTCGCTCACGAATTGGTGACTCCGATCGATGACTCTCAGTGCAGCGACTCTCAGTGCAGCGGACATTCAACGGCTAGCGAAACTGGCAAGGCTTGAGGTGACGCCAGACCAAGTTGGCCAGTTCCAGATCGATTTGAGTAAAATCCTCGAACTGGTAGATCAACTCAAAAAAGTTGACACAGCAGGTGTCGAACCGCTCGTGCACGCCATCGAACTGAGTGACGTTTACAACCCTGATCACATCGCCAATTCGCTCGATGTTCGAGAAGTGCTCAAGAACGCCCCAGTGCACGACGATTCGTTTTTCAAAGTCCCCCCAGTGTTGGGATAGCATCGTGCGGAGTATTCGATCTTTTCTGAATGTCGATACTCCCGCACTGGCGAAAATCTGGCACTTACACCAACAGGCTTACAAATCCAAATCGGATTGCACCGTGGCAGCCTGGGATCACGCAGTGCTGGCCAAACCATTCTTTCGCAACGATCAGTTGCTAGTCGCAGTCGATTCTCAAGAAGGGGTCGTTGGATTTATCCACTACGGACGCAATCCGCAAGCACGATCGCTCGGAAAGGATGTAGGCATCTTGCACCGCCTGTGCGTGCGACCGGGCGAGGACCAGGACGCAGTTGCAGCCGAGTTGATCGCTGAAACCTTTTCAAACCTTGTCAAAGACGACTTGAATCGCTGTGTCGGAACAGGAGCCTTTCACGACAGCATTTACTACATCGCAATCGCCGAGGGAGATGGTTTTCTAGGTGTCAACTCCAACGACACTCGACTGCTTCGCTGGATGCAACAGGCCGGGTTTCGGCCAATCCAAGCTACCGAGTGTTGGGAACTGTCACTTCCGCAATTCAAACCACCGATGGATAGAAATCAGATCCAAGTCCACCGAAACAGCCTTGTGAGCCGCATTTTAGGGGACCCCCAATCCGATTGGTGGCACAATGTTGTCTATGGACATTGCGATGTGACACGTTTCCAACTGATGACGAAATCCAACCCAGATACCGTATTAAGAGTGGACTTTTGGACTCCAGAAGTATTCGTACCTGGAGTGGAATCATGGATCGCTCGACTGATCATCCCCGAATTGGCAAGCCAGGATAATATCGTCGAGTACTGGGTGTGTTTGCTCTCGGAGTGTTT
>JBJTAQ010000451.1:0-4812 GCA_046090945.1 Pirellula sp. | reverse complement strand
GATCGATAATCAGTCCGATCAGTCCGATCAGTCCGATCGATAAAAAACCTAAAAATCAGGAGATCAAAACATGACGCGTAGCGGACCTGTTTGGTGGATTGCGGCACTTGCGGTTTTTTTCTTTTTGAGAGATACGCCAGTCTGCGTTGATGCTTGCTGCCCGGCCTTTCGGGCGGGTCAAAGCTTCCTGATTTCCGATCAGCGGATTCTTATCGCTTGGGATCCGGAGACCAAGATCGAGCACTTTGTCCGCGAGGCAGCCTTTCGTCGCCCTGGTCGTAGAGTCAGCGACCCGAGCGCAGAGGCTAGCGACTCACGGGACGATTTCGGCTTCTTGGTCCCCTCTCCGAGCGAGCCTCAAATCGAGGAGTCGGATTCATCCGCATTCGGAGTTCTCGATTCCAAGATACAACCTCGCATCGAGCATGAAGAACACTGGAGCGCGAATCCTTTTCCGATCGCGTTATCCCCATTTCTGTTATTGAAGGCGAGTTCGAATCCAGCAACCAGTAATCGAGTCGATTCCCCCCCTCCGGCCATGGCGGTTCTCCAAACTAAAAAAGTCGCAGGATACCAAGTCGCGGTGCTCAAGGCCGACGATGCGAAAGAACTCGTGCAATGGCTCAAGGACAACGAGTATGAGGTGCGTAAGGACTTGGAGGAATGGGTGGCACCTTATGTCGAAAAAGGGTGGATTATCACCGCCTTTAAGTACGACTCGAGTTCCAATCGCACGGAGGTCGGTACCGTCCGTATCTCGTTTGCAACCGAACACCCCGTGTTCCCTTACCGGGTGCCGAAAGACCAACTTGCCAAGGATGGCCAAGGGAACCGACTGCAAGTCTTTGTGGTCGGACCGGGCCGGGCTTCCGGGAGTCTTGGCCCAAGTCCTTCCTCAGAGGCTTGGACTCGAGGTCAACTGAAATACTCGATGCCTTTAGAGAGGTTAGAGCTTGAGAAGATGATCGGACTTGCGATTCCTACCGACCAGATCAAGGCCAGGGAATCGATGTGGCTAACGGCATGGGACGATCCTACTTGGCCGTCGAGCGACAAGGATCTGTGGTTTGATTTTGATTCGAATGGTAAAACGTATCAAGAAGTTCGAACGGTGAGGGTCGATCGTTCGATCCCACTACCGATCGATTTGATGGGCATTGCCGCAATCGGCGCCGGAATATGGATCCGACGCCGACGCAACAGGGACGCTTAAGGAACTATTTGCTCGATCGGTTCTTTCGACGTCGGAGCATAAGGCCACCGACGAGGGACCCAAAGAGGGCCACCGAGGTCGGTTCGGGTACGACCCCGCCACCGCCACCTGAACTACCGGTTATGGTCAGCGACCCAAACTGGATCGTTCCATCGAGTACGATTCCCGAGGCTCCATCATCCAGGACGATATCGTCCAAACTAAAGTCAAAGTCTTCTAATGTGAAGGTGACCGACTCACCGACAGCACCACCACTGAGCGTGAAACTTGCCAGCCTGAGTGTCGCAGTCGTTGGACTGGAAATCGTTCCGAGTGGATCGTCCGTTGCGGATGGACTCCCATCATACTGTTCAACGGTTCCGGTGAATCCTGACTGATTGATGATGGAGGAGCCACCCCCATTGTCGAAGAATCGCCCAGCCTGAATTTCGTGGTCGACGAGATTCGAGGCGATAAACGAGCTTGAACCCGAACCGCTGAATCGAATATTTGCAGAAACGGTTGGCAATGTCCCGATGACTGAGGTGTCACCTGGATCCCGGGTCTCTACAAGTACGATATCGATCACACTCGAAGAGCCCACGACAAACGGAGTTCGTTCGACGAGTTCTAGCTTTGTAATCACGGCTGCTTGTGCCTGCGCCACGCACACGCACAGACCAAATAACGAAAGAAACACAAGTAAATTATTCTTCATGGGGTCCCTCCCTGATTGAAGTAAACGACTTTAAACGAATGCTGAGAAAACAGTTTAAAACAGCCGTCTTCGGCGGTTTCGATTGCTGTTGAAGTTGGTGATGTCTGCTCCTGCAGATACCGAACCGTTGCCATCCCAATCCAGAGCGGCATTGTAGGAAAGCTGAGCATTTCGAAGTGCTACCGCATCGGTGCCATCGACATCTCCATCGCCATCGTTATCTCCATACATCCTGAAGAATCGGTCGGCTGCGACATCACCAAAAGCGGCGTCTCCGATCAAAGCAAAGCCTTCACCACTGACCTTGGATGGGTCGATTCGAAGTACATAGTTCCCATCGGCGAGCGAATTACCTCTGGCCCCGCCGGTGGTAGCCCCACCATTTCGTCGGACAACTCCGTTGATCACTGTGCCGTCTGGAGGTTGAGCACCGGGTCCAATATCAGCCTTGAAGGTAATTTGGAAATTGGTTGTCGGCATTGGATCGGATGTAATCAAGATCTGATCCTGCGGGATGAAAGAGGAGGAAGCCGTTAAGAGCCCGATATTCTCGATCGAGATTGCGGTTGAGTCGAGTGTTACCGGAGTGGCGAACGTCAGTTCAATCGAGGTGACCATCGATCGTTGATTGTTACCAACAAAACCACCGTTGAGGGTGGCGCCGGTAAAACTCGGGCCGATGCTAAAGGACCAATCGCTCGCGGGACCATGTGCCACCGACTCCCAATTCGCAGCGGTGTTTCCAATGGCCGCTCTGAGTTGGCTTGGTACACCGCTGTAAAGAGCCCCCGTGGGTTTGTACCTAGCGGCAACTCCCGTTGGCTTGATAAAGCTCGTACCGAGGGTCAATCCATCGGGTCTTGCACTCGTTGAGGTACCTATAGCAACCCCATAGATGAAGGCATTTGGGGTCAACGAAGCAATCGATAGGGCTTTGTAGATATAGATTTCATCGTTGTTGCTACCTAGTCCGATTCCTGCCGGGATATCCCAATCATAGGTCGAAGTCGAAACATCGGCTCCTCCCCATGGAAGCGTGATGACCGTACCAGCGGGAATGGTTTGTCCAGTCTTCACCACAAAAGTAGCTTCAGCTTCGTTCAAATCGGTGAATGAAGCACCACCGTCTGCGGCGACTTCGTTGTCGCTGACGATGAACCGAGTGCCACCGACAAGGTTCTTGAGCGTCATGATGACGATCGTATCGTTGGGTGTGCCTGCCGTATTGTACGCAAGAACGACGATATCGCCGGCACTCAGCGGAGTGACTGGAGTGACCGTTAACTCTTCATCGTCTTGAACTGGGACAACCGCATTATTACCCGCGATATCTTTGACAATCGCACCTGCGGGTAACTGCAATCGCAAAGTACCACCGGTCGTTGGTGTTACGACGACCGTGAAAACGCTGGGACTGGATTGAGCAACTGCACCTATCGATACCGAGGCTGTTCCTGCGTTGCTGAAATCGCTCGCTGAAATGCTTGCGGCATCGATGTTCTCGCTGAAACTAACCGTGTAGGTAACAGGCGACTCGGCAAAGATAATCCCTAGGGAATTGTTGGTTATATTGGTGACCGTTGGGGCAATCGCATCGACCGTCAAGGTGTCGTCGTCGAGCACCGGTACGATCAAATCATTACCAGCATTATCCTTGATGGTTCCAACAATACGCAATCCCAAGGCTGTCCCGCTCGTCGGGGTAACTTGGACCCTGAAGACTCCGGGTGCTGTCTCCGTGATGGATCCGATGGTGATCGATGAACTGGCGAAATTATCAAAGTCGTTCGCGCCGACGGTGGTCGCATCGATATCTTCGCTAAAGGTGATCGTGTAAGTCACCAATTGATTCAGGGCAACCAAGTTGTCCGAATCATCATCGACGATGGAAACCACTGTAGGAGGCGTGGTATCGGCACCTGAGGTGACATTCAGCGTAGTATCGTCGAGTACGGGGACTGCTAGGCTGTTCCCTGAGATATCTTTGATCACCGCCGAACTTGGGATCCGCAGTTGCAGTGTCCCAGTCGAAGTCGTTGTGACTTGTACGGTGAACACCGTCGAGCTGACTTGAGCGGTCGCACCAATCGTGACACCTGCGGTTCCTGCGTTATCAAAATCCGCCGAACTGACTGTGCTCGCATCGATCGCTTCATTGAAAGTGATCGTGTAGGTCAAGGTCGTTCCAACGGTGACTTCGTTGTCGATGTCCCCATCGTCGATGGAGGTTACCAAGGGGGGAGTATTGTCTGGAACCAGATCCAAACCGCGAAAGACATAATTGGCCCCAGCATTGGCAAGTTGCGTTGCACTTGTAGGAGTCGTTCCGGTGTCAACAATCGAAATGATTCTATTGTTCGTTGATTCGGAGGTAGTCGCATAGAGCGTTGCTGTTCCGTTGGCAAAACTTCCGGACAATCCTCGTATTGCAACGAATCCCGAACCGCTCGTAGCGCTCAATTGATTCGTCCCGTTGACCAGTAGCGACCAGTTGTTGGTCCAGGAAGTTCCATTGAAGGACCATTTTTGGAGTCCCCCGCCAGTCGTCGTTCGATCGTCGGCGACATAAGCACGATCCAAAATGCCATTCCCATCGGTGTCGAACATCACGAAACCGTAGGGGCTTGCTCCGGTGCCTGTGCCGAAAACCACTGTAGAGGTCTGGCCTGTGGTCGTCGGCAATCCAGAACCTACGCTGTAGATCCCCGGCGTCCCTGATCCCGTCGAGAAATAGAGTTGATTGTTGTAAATCTCGACATTTCTTGTGTTCGTTACGGTGGAACTAATCTGTGTGAATGCTCCACCATTGGCATACCAGACACCGCCAGTGGTTGCGGCTCCTGCCCCAGTCGCGTAGAAGGTATTTGCCCCCGTGGCGATCATACTTCGGAAGTTATTCCCG
>JBJTAQ010000450.1:0-2374 GCA_046090945.1 Pirellula sp. | reverse complement strand
TCGAGCTGATAGATCTGCTCGAACCCGATCCCCTTCATGTATGGTCTAATTTCCTCGCAACGGATCCCACCGGTACAGAACATGACAACGGGTTGTTTTTTGATCTCGTCGGACAAGGCTGCCGCGGCGGCAGGAAACTCGCGAAAGGTTTTCAGATTCAAATCGATCGCACCTTGGAATGTCCCCAAGGAGACCTCGTAGTCGTTGCGTGTATCGAGCAAGGCGACTTGGCGGTTTTCATCCAGCCATCGCTTGAGCTCTCGGGGTGAGAGCTTCGGGGATGCGTTGGGGTCAGGCTCGATCTCGGGGCAACCGACCGGGATAATCTCCTGCTTGATCTTGACCAACATCCTATTGAAAGGCTGATAGTCGGTGATGCTCTCTTTGATTGGAATTTGTTCGAAGCCGGGTATGCTCCGCACGGTTTCCAGGACGCGATCGACTCCATCGCGGGCCCCCGCGATGAACATGTTGATCCCCTCGCGACTCAAGAGAATCGTCCCCTTTAAATCGGACGTTTGGCAGATCTCGCGCAAGGTCTCTCGGCGATGCTGCAACTGATCCAGTGGGGAGAATTGATAGGCGGCTATGTTGACGATCGACATGATGCTGTGATTTTACCGCAGAACTCTCAGAGTCGTAGTGCATCGTTTACGAGTTTGCCGAACTTGCTCGCCAATCGACCAGTTGCAGTTCTACTTTGCGCATGCCGTTGAATTCGTTGATATTCGGCCGGAAGGCCAAATCAAAGCAGCCTTGATGGGAGTTGATCTTTTCAGCCCATTCGGGTTGCGAGAAGGCGACGGCTCTGAGAATTTGCCCATGCTGCTTGAACCGGATTCCCACATGCCGATCACCCTGGCCGAAGGGCTTGGCCGGTTCATGCAACTCGACGTTGCTGGCCACAAACACAGGCCTGGGATTCCCTGCGCCAAAAGGTGCCATGCTCTCGATCAAGCTGACGGTCTGAAGACTGAGTTCCTGGAAGGTGGCTTCGGCATCGACCAAGAGGGTCTGTTCGGGATCTCGCTCGCCGATCGATCGGCGAACGTGATCGCACAAGGCTTCGCGGAACTCCGGGATCTTTCGATCTTGAATGCGCAAGCCGGCCGCAGCTGCGTGCCCACCGCAACTTTCAAGGTGCTCTCGGCAGGCCACAAAGGCTCGGTGCAAATCGACCACTCCTGCGGACCGTCCCGACCCCGTGGCCGCTTTTTGCCCCATGGGATCCGAAGAGATAATCACCACGGGACGATGAAAGCGTTCTGCCATGCGACCTGCAACGATGCCTATCACCCCCAAATGCCAACCGGGTGCGTGCAAAACCAGGGCCGGTTCCGAGGCGGCCTCAAGCTGCTCCTTGGCCTGCTTGCTGGCCGCCAGAGTGATACTCCGCTCGATCGAATCGCGATCGGCATTCAAACGATCCAGGTACTGCGCCAAGGCCACGGCGCGAGCCGGATCTTGGGTGGTCAGTAACTCAACCCCCAATTGGGCTTGTCCTAGCCTACCGGCGGCATTGAGCCTCGGCGCTAGAGTAAATGCGATATCCTCGGCGCTGATGGACTGTTTTGCGTCGAGCTTGGTGATCTTTATCAGCTCCTTGAGCCCAAGCGGACTGTGTTTGGGCAGTAGCTGCAGCGAGGTTCGGACCAAGATTCGGTTCTCGTCGATCAGCGGGACCACATCGGCCACCGTTCCGATGGTTGCGATGGTCATGGCCATGAGCAAAAAGTCGCGGTGCTGACCGGCAACCTTGGCCTTGTTGTCCGCCAGCATTTGGCTCATTCGCCAAGCCAGCTTGAAAGCCACCCCGGCACCGCACAAACCCGCAAATGGATAATGGGCATTGGGCAAGTTCGGGTGAACGATCGATACCGCATCGGGTAGAGTCTCCCCGCAAGCGTGATGGTCGGTGATGATCAGGTCGATTCCTAATTCGCGGCACAACTGAGCTTCTCGAATCGAACCGATTCCGCAGTCGACGGTCACCAGGAGCTTGCGCCCGAGACTCGCAAGCCGAGTGATCGACTCGCAGCTCAGTCCGTAGGCATCTTCGAGTCGGTTTGGAACATAGTAGCTAACGTCCGCTCCGAGCATTTTCAGAAAGGATTCGAGGATCGCCGTGGCGCACATGCCATCGGCATCGTAATCGCCGTAGATAACAATCGGTTCTCGATCGCGCACCGCGCGCAGGATTCGCTCGGCAGCCGCATCGATGCCGGGCAGGTACTGAGGATCTCTCAGGTCGGAAAACTTGCACTCTAAAAAAAGCTTCGCCGCGTCGATTTGGCAAATCCCGCGTGAGAGGAGCAGTTGGGAGACCACCGGATCGATCTTCAACTGATCGGCGAACTCCAAAAAACTTCCCGAA
>JBJTAQ010000449.1:0-2528 GCA_046090945.1 Pirellula sp. | reverse complement strand
CAACGTACTCGAAAATGTACAACTGTCGCTAGCACCCCCAACGGCTGAGGACAGCCGTTGCACGTTCAATTCCAAGCGGAACGGCGCAAGCCGTCCGGTGCCAAAGCTGGATGCAATCGCACTCACCGGTGGGCTTGCGCCCAACCGCTACCATTCCAAGTCCGGTGTCGCTCCCATCCCAAGCGGAACGGCGCAAGCCGTCCGGTGTCATTCCAAGCGGAACGGCGCAAGCCGTCCGGTGCCAGAGCTGGATGCAATCGCACTCACCGGTGGGCTTGGAGGGGGAGGTCTCACTTTTGAGTTTTCGTTGCTCAACGTACTCGAAAATGTACAACTGTCGCTAGCACCCCCAACGGCTGAGGACAGCCGTTGCACGATTGGGGAACTTGACAACGTACTTTTACCTAGTATGCTGGCAGGTTTAATTAAGCGCATGGTAACCTGCGGCTGATCCAGTCGCAGTGCAACAGGGAACTCCGGTGCAAATCCGGGACGGTCCGGCCGCTGTAAGTTGTCGCTGCGAACCTGAAACTTCGCAGAAAACCTATCCCCCTTCTGTTGATTTCTTTCAAAGTGAAGAATGCCATTGGCCGCTTATCGCACGATGCGATGGCGTAAGGCTGAGAAGGCAGTGGGGAGAGGGAAAACAACGAGTCAGAAGACCTACCAAGCGAAATCGTAGCCTTGTGCCTTCCGTGTCTGAGGCGGCTGCGGTGAACAATCCACGTCAGGTTCATTGGGAACCGCGACGAACTTGACGACCCCGCTTACCGATAGGCACCCTCGATGTTTCCGGGCCAAAACGCGCTTCGCGCTATGCGACTTTACACTGCACAACTTGCTCTCTTTGTGCTCCCTGGCGTTCTCGCGAGTGGGTCTCGACTACAAGCCGACATCATCGGATTCGAAGGCAACACGCTTTACTCCCAAGGTTCCAACAACCGCTACTACAACGGAGACCTCGGCAGCAACACCACCAACAGCCAAGGCTGGACCAACGGCGGAGTCCACTTCTCTAACTCTTACACCTACGATAGTCAATACAACTTCGGCTACTGGTCCGGGTTTGCTTACTCCCGCGTCAACGCTGGGAATGTCGCTGGATACGAAAACCAATATGCCTCCAAACCCGGCACAGGTTCGGGGGGGTCCGAACACTATGCTGTTGTCTACAACTCGTTTTCCGGCGATGCTGTGGTGACTTTCGGAGCCCAGGTCCAACTCAACTCGATCGATGTATCGAATACGGCTTATACTTACTTTTCGATGAAGGATGGAGATCAGTATGCAAAGAAGTTTGGAGGCGCCTCAGGAAACGACCCCGACTTTTTCAAATTGGAAATCCAGGGCTTCCGCAACAGCAATGCGACCAGCACCGTTGAACTTTTCTTGGCAGACTACCGCTTCGAAAACAACGCCCAAGACTACCTCGTCGATCAATGGACGCGCGTGAATCTTTCAAGCCTGGGAACAGTCGACACCCTGAAATTTGCGTTGACCTCTAGTGACAACGGCCAATACGGCATGAATACGCCAGCCTACTTTGCGATGGACCGCATGGAATTCTCGGCAGTGCCGGAACCCTCAAGCATCCTGCTCCTGGCTACTGCATGTGCGGCGTTGCGTCTGTACCGCAGGAAAACAACATGGTCACTCAGGAATTTCAACGGGTAAGAACCCTCTTTTCATGTGCTAGGCTTGTCGGTACTCCTACACGAATGAAATTGGCTTAGCCAAGCACCACTGCATCGCGAGAGTTTTGAACCGCGGAGGCACGGAGGGACAAAGAGGGGTGACACAGTGTGGTATTGAGCAACTCTGTGAGTCTCCTTGTCTCGGTGGTTAAAAAACGGTTCTAAGGGGGGGCTGTTTGGCAGGGACTCGGGTGGCTTATTCTTAGCTTCTTGGTACTGCTCCACGAACCAATTGACTCGAAACGAGTACCGTTGAATCGCCACATGCAGATCTGCTATGATGCAGCTTTGGTTGAGCAAACACCCCCACGAGGTTCACGAAAGTCCAAGTTGTATGAATTCAAAGAACAGAGTGCACTTGGCAGTTCTAATGATCTGCCTATTTCCGATAGGGATGAGCGGTTGTGGAAGCCCGAAAACATTTTCAGAGACGGAGGCTTCGAATCTCAAACCGCTGGCTGTGATGTACGGACGTTACATTGGCTCGAATCAAGGACGAGGCCCTAAGGACATGCAGGAGCTAAAATCCTTCATCCAAAGTCGGCCAAAAGAGGAACTCGCCAATCTAAACATCAATGACGTCGAAAGCTTGTTTGTCTCCTCTCGCGACAAGAAGCCTTACAAGTTCAAGTTCGAATCCAAGCCGGCCGTGCCTGGCCAATCGGCGAGCATCTTTGCTTGGGAACAAGAGGGTATTGAGGGCAAACGGTTCGTCGCAGGCACCCTTGGAGAGGTGCTCGAAGTCGATGAGACCAAGTTTCGTGAGTTGGTCCCGAACCCTTAGTAGCCAAAGCTCACCGGCTGAAACTTAGTAATTGTCTGGAATGGTTCCAC
>JBJTAQ010000448.1:0-5424 GCA_046090945.1 Pirellula sp. | reverse complement strand
ATGCTGGTTTTCGAAGACAGACCTTTCCTGAGATGTTCCATCGAGCCAACTCGCGTCCGAGCACGATGGCATCGATTTATAGGTGAAAGGCATCCCTCAAAACCACCATCAAACGGGGAACGGAGTTGGACTCGCTCAACGGCTAAAATGAGGTGAAAAAGGAGAAAGAAGTTTCGAAAAGACCTGCAAATTCGTTGGCCAAAACTTCTTTCTTCTTTCACGGTGTCACGCAAAGAAATAGTTATATATACACACTCTCTCTCCCCACCGGATGGCGAGCAGAACGCGACGCGAGCATCAAACCAGAAACCCCCAACCGCAAGGGATGCGAATTCGTAAGCCCCAAGCTCAAGGGATTGAAGGCGTACGCCAGATCGAGAACGCGATCGACCAAATCAACGCTCGCGGAGGCCGAGTCAATTCTAGCTGTGGCCTCCACGTAACCATTAGCTGGCACGGAGACGCAGCCGCCTTGGCCAGATTGATTTCCTTGGTTGGAAACCACGAACGAGCGATCTACGCTTCGACCGGAACCCGGAAGCGCGAGCAGATGATGTACGCGAAGCGAATCAAGCAGTACGGCAACAAAGACAACGCTAAGAGCCAACGAATCGGATCGCTACCACCTGCTGAACCTGACCCACCTGGCCCGCGGTAAGAATCGAATCGAGTTTCGAGCCTTTGGCGGAACGCTGAACAAGACCAAAGTGGTTGGCTACCTGATGATGGTTTTGGGTTTGGTAGAGCTTGCGATGAATACAAAACGATGCGCGGATTCCCCCACCTCTAGTTGCTTTTGGCTTTCGGATTCTGGATAATCAATCGATCGTATTTTTCGAAGGAGCAGGTGTCGTGCAGGAATATCAATCCAAGCTGTCAGAATGGGGCCAATGGTTCGCTGGCTTCATTTCGTCGTCAGACGAAGTTGTCGATGCTCACGATATTGCCGAAGTAAATCTCCGCTGTTCGCTCGGTCTCATTGAAAACATCGACCACCTTTATCGCGATTGCCTTGGTTTGATTGGCGAGTGGTCGACGCAGTTGGTCGACTATACCAACAACAACTATCGACTTTTCGAAAGCGAACCGGAATCGTTTGAGAACTCGCACGAGATGTATCAAGCAATTGCGATGGTTCAGTTCGTCCAGACTGCCTTGCGTGTTCATTACAACATGGAGTTTGCCGAAGGAGAATACAACGCAATTGACTCTCGTAATCTGTTTTTGACCGGTGTACTTACCGGGCATGGCGGAACATGCGTAACGTTACCAGTCCTTTACGCCGCTCTTGGCCAACGTGTTGGTTACCCTATTGCGGTTGCATCGACTTGGGAACACTTCTATTGCGTATGGGGCAAAGGTCCGAATAGCTTCTGCTTAGAAGCCGCGGGTAACGGATTTGAAAAACGTTCACACGATTACTATCGAAACTTTCGGCGACCAGTAACCGCACGCGATGAACAAGTAAATGGTTTTCTCAGGCGACTCAGCCATCGAGAACTGTTTGCCCACTTCGCCGATCAACGGTCCAATTGCCTGCAAGAGCAATTTCGCTTCGATGAAGCGTTGGAAGCAAATTTCTTAGCAGACCGACTTGCTCCGCATATCCAGCAATTTTCGATCCATCACGCCTTGACTCATTACACTCGCCAACTCTTCTATCTACTTGGTGGCGTTCCCTTTTTGGCGATGTTCGCTGCACTCGAAGCGTTCGAGACCGATTCAACTTCGCAACTTGCCGGACCTGATGCTCAGCGCTTCCGTTCGGCCGCCATCCAAAATCTGAAGCGGATACTCAAGAACCGCTTTCCTGAGTCCGCGAAACCCGCCGAATCAACACACGATAAGGTCTTCGCAGAACTTTTCAACCTCTAACAACAAATCTACCGCAACGAGTAAATCATGTACGATCCAACCGTCGGTCGCTGGCTGAGCCAAGACCCAATCGGATTTCAAGCAGGTGATCCGAATCTTTATCGGTACGTTCGCAATAGTCCTACGAACGCAACCGATCCCAGTGGATTACAAGAGGCGGATGGGCCGATATCCAGAACCGGTGAGAACTGGCAATTGATTTACATATTCGCATTCAGCGGTGAATCACCTGAGTACATCGTGCGGAAGGTTGAGGCTGCTGGCCAAGCTGCAAAAAGCGGTATGTCACCGAGCGGGCCAGGCATAAATCTTCATCCGATCGAACATTGTTTGAATGAACATATGGGAGGGATGACCCCGTATCTATCCGGTAGCAAGTTACCAAATGGTGCTCCCAACATTGCAGGAGAACCTGTTTGGGTTGACTTAAATAAAGTTAGAGCTGACGTGACGACCTATGACGACATCATAAAGATGTCGAAAGAATTTCTAGAGCGAAACCCGCATCTTAAGGAACGATTCGATCTTTGGAAGAGAGCTGGAGAAGCTGAAGTACTTATAAAAGGCGAAGTGCCTGCCAATGCCGTATCTACGAAGAATGGTATACGATTAAGAACAGGTCTCAGTTATGGAGGTAAAGCTCTCTTTCTATACGCAGTTTATGCGGATACCAAGAGTTTTATCGTGGCAGAAGATAAAGCAGGAGAGGCGGCACGAATCGCAGGCGGTTGGACCGGCGCATGGGCAGGAGGCTGTATTGGCGCATCTGGTGGTGCTAAGGCAGGAGCGGGAATTGCTCTGGCACTAGGGTTTGCGGGGCCACAAGCAGCAGCGCCTGAGGAAGTTGTTACCGTACCCGTTGGAGCTGGAATTGGCGGGATCGTTGGTGGATTTGCCGGTGGAATCGGTGGCTACTGGATTGGTAGTCAGGCGGGAAGTAACTACTACGACTTCATACAAGAATATCTAGAACGCTAATGAAATTCCTCACCAAGAAGAAGATTATTTTTTCAAATTATGGTCGTTGGCTCGGTTGGGATGTTTGGCGACGCGGAAGCCATATTTGCACTTTAAACTTTCACGAAAGTCAGGATTTTGAGTGGGATTGCTATACAGTACGTAGCTCCAACGCTGGCGTTGAATTCAAAAATGACGCGTTCTGGGATAGTAAAGAGTTTGAGTTTCATTCTCGAATTGAAGATGGTCTTATCGTGTGCGGTTCCATAATTCGTTGGGACGCCATGGAACAACTTGTCCGAGCAAAAGGACTCTACTTACCGAAACCAAAGCTGGAGCTCCGCGAAAAGCTTTCCTTTTTGGTTAGCTGTAATTGCTGAAAGTGCAAAGACAACCTTGTCGGCATTCTTACCAAGCGATGCTTGCCAAGGGCAAAGATGCTGCGAAGAACCGATGCGAAGCGGATCGATACGCCTTGATCTGCTCTGGCGTGAGATCTTTGGCAACGTGGACGGGTAGTTTTTCCAGTCCCAGTTTTTGAGCTGCTTTGAAGCGAGTGTGTCCGCAGATGATGACCCCATCGGTGTCGACAACGATCGCTTGGCGCACGCCAAACTCACGGATCGAAGCAGCAACGGCATCGACAGCGTCATCGTTGATGCGGGGATTGTTCGGGTACGGACGAATGCGATCGAGATTCCAAACTTCGATTTTCATCGGAGAGCCTTTCCAGGGGAGAAACGAAACGGAAAGGGTTCAGTCGATGTGTGTTTGTTTGGGTGTTTAGATTGGTTTTGTTGGATCGCTCGGTGGGTTGATTGCTTGGGATTTAAGATTCCCACGCACAAAACAAACTCTCTCTAATTTGGTGACCGTTCCCACGCCCCCCAGTAAAGGTAAAAAGGCCGGAAGTACCTATGGCAGAGATCGTCTTGAGTGCCAGTTTGGCACTCGTCGCGTGAGGCCCATAAAGGGCCCTCACACGCGACTTGTTTCATTGTTGGCTCTCGACAGCGATCACGCAAGTGCATCGCGTCTATGGGGCCAAATTTTGCGCCTAGTTTGATACCGTGGGTGTGATGATGTTGTTGATGCTGGTCGTTGGTTTGGGTTGTGATGTTGGTGTGTGTGGTTGATTCGATTCGAAGTGACCACACCAGTAGTCGTTGAACACGATCGGGAAGCTACCGATCGGTTGTGAGTCGTCACAGACAACTGGCGGGTTACGACGGCATTCGCCTCCTCCGCGTACCTGACCTCCCGAGAATGAGATCCGATCCGGTTGATCGCCAGGTGGGTAACCAAAGTAATGTTGGCATCGATCGCATCGTCGCATAGCAGACTCCTCAAACGTGAAACGGAAACAGAAAACGTTACTACCTTAAAACCTTTAAACCCCAGGGCCTCACAAGCCCTCACGCACACACGTACGCGCACGTGTGTGTGTAATGCGTATGTATATATGGACAGATATAGAGAGATATGTTTTATAGATATATATAGGCGACCCCCCTGGCCAAAAGAGAGTATGGACAGAACGCAACATTCCCTGGGGAAATCGCATTTTCTGGCTCGACTTTTGGCCGTTTTGTCCGGCTGGGCAAAGCCCTCTTGGACACGTTTTTTGTCCATGAAGGCCTTGGTCCGATGCCAGTTGTGGCCCGGCCAAATAGCAGGACGCATCGCTGCCCTCTGCTACTTTTTGCCGGCAGGCATCAAAACGACGGTTGGAAGGTCCCGATTGAAGTCCGCAAATCACGTTGCACCTCGCTTCGGAGATCGCAACCGATAGACAATTTTGGGCCGGCCGCCAGAGACAACGCTGTCGGTTTCGATCCGCTCTTGATCGACCAGTGCGTTTCGAATGTCTTCATGCTCGCGTCGATTCCATCGAAGCTTTCGACTGATGTCACGATACGGCATCCAGGTGTCACCGAATTTCTCCGACCATTTCGAGAGCATTTCAATGACCTTCTGACATCGCATCGCGAAGTCGTTTTCATTCGAGTACGCGTTCGCCATGTAGAGCATCCGACGTGTCTGATGCATGATGAACTGAGTGGCCCAGTTCACTGCATCGCCACCGATGACAGGATCAGCGTGGTTTTCGCTGATCGCATACAGTAGCGCAAGTTTCCTTGCTTGCTCGTTGACGCGACCCCATACCGTGGTGCCAACCGAATCGTTTTGACTCTCAGCCTTGCGATACTCGGTCTCGGCTTCCGTGCGAGTGTCGGCCAGGATTGCGACCGCTTCGGCTGTCTGGGGAACGATCGTCGGAACTGGATGCCAAGACTGGAGATTCCCGTTACCTGGCATCAAATCCTTCCACCACTTGGCTGTCGCGATCACTCGCTCAGGAATCTCCAAGACTTTTGCGTCCTGCCCGTTAGCTCTCGCACCACACTCCAAGATGATCATCCGAGCAAAAAAACCGTTGGTCAGCATTCGCTCAGAGAGTGCCTCGTAGTAGTGATTCGGAATCGCTGTCCCAAAGACGACCAAACAGGGTTGGTCGATCGAGCCAGGTGCTTCCTTGCTAGCCTTACGTCGCATCGGATAGACCGAATTGGCCGACGAGTACATCGTGAG
>JBJTAQ010000447.1:0-4453 GCA_046090945.1 Pirellula sp. | reverse complement strand
TTGGTTTGAGCCTGCCTTTGCACTTGCTGCGCAGAACGTAGTTTCAAATCTGCTGCATCGATAGCAAGCTGAGCCTCTCGCAAGCTGGATTCGTAGAGCGTGCGGGCTTCGGCAAGCCGCAATTCAGCCACCTCGATTTCCAGTTTTTTTAACCGAGCACTTTCTAGCTCCAAGAGTCTCTGATCTTGGATTACCTCCGCGCCGGCCTCGACGAGGATCTTTTCGATGCGGTCCCCGGGCAAGACCGATAGCTTGAGGATTCCCTTGGTCGGTTGCAGTCGGCCTTGGGCGACAATCGCACCAGGGGTGAGCTTGTTTGCGACCCGTGGATTTCCTGGAGCTTGGGAGTAACCTGGGGTAAGGTGTGCACTCAGCAGCAGGCTGGCCAGGGCCAGCGATGAAAAAATCCTGGAAAACCCGAGTGAACTTTTCAGCAACAGATTTATTTTACAATGTCCGGTTATCATTCCGTAGGCAAAACGTTTCGAGAGTTCGGCAGGAAAGAGCAGCACAAGTGGAGCCAAAACGATCAAACTCTAGGGTAATTCGAGACGGGATCTTGCGAGAGGTTCCCAGGAAAAGATTACCAGAGAATTCCCGACGGATGGATGGCAAAACGCTATGATTCCGCGCAGTTTGGAGCGGGCGACTCAGTTTGATCCGGCCACGCGATCGAAGATTTCCTCGGGACAGGCCCCCTCGATACGGGCCGAGGAGCTCAGCCATTTTTTTGGAACCGGGGAACTCCGTAAACAGGTTCTTTTCGACAACGATTTGACCGTCTACCCGGGCGAGATCATCATCATGACAGGCCCCAGCGGATCGGGTAAGACGACTTTATTAACACTCTTGGGAGCTCTGCGAAGTGTCCAGCAAGGGCGTTTGGAAGTCCTCGGTCAATCGCTCGTCGGGGCTAGTCTCAAAGCGATGGAGCGATTCCGCAGGCAGGTGGGTTTTATTTTCCAAGCCCACAATTTGTTCGAGTCTCTGACGGCTACCCAAAATGTTCGGATGGCCTTGGAGTTATGCCACCCAGAGCTTCCGGCCCGCGAGCTTACAGCGCGAGCCGAGCAGATGCTCGCTGCGGTTGGGCTTGAAAACCGCATGCATCACCGTCCCAAACAGCTTTCCGGGGGACAGAAGCAGCGCGTGGCCATCGCCAGGGGGCTGGTGCATGAGCCTAGATTGGTGCTTGCCGACGAGCCGACCGCAGCCTTGGATGAACAAAGTGGTCGGACGGTCGTCGAACTCCTTCAGCGACTCGCTCGCGAAAAGCAGACCACGATTGTGATCGTCACCCACGACAATCGAATCCTCGATGTGGCTGACCGAATCATCACCCTGGTCGATGGCTCGATACGCAGCGATGCCTTGGTCAAAGAAGCAGCGATCATCACTCAGATGCTCGCGCGATGCCGAGTCTTTGATCGCGTGACACCTCGGACCCTGACGCGTGTGGCCGACGAGTTCAAGATCGAAAACTTCGCCTCCGGCGAATTGATCATCCGCGAAGGGGATCCCGGGGATCGCTTCTATCTGATCCGACAGGGAAGAGTCTCGGTTCGCCGCGGCCATCCGGAGCAAGAAATTGTACAACTGACCGAGGGAGATTTTTTTGGCGAACTGGCTTTGCTCTCCGGACAACCTAGAAACGCGAGTGTCTGGGCTACCGAGAACTGCTTGCTATACTCCCTGAATCAAGATCGCTTTCGTGCCGCCCTGGCAGATACCGCAACGATGGAAGCCGAGGTCCGAGAGGCTTACTTTGATCGTCAGTGATCCACCGTCAGTGATCCGCTCGGTTGGCTTTTTTCTTTTTCTTGGGTGCTGCACTTGGATCGTGGTCTGGGTTCGGTTTCATCCTTTCTGCACCGACGCCAAGCCGCCACTGCTCGAGCTCATCGAGCATCGATGCGACGAGTTCCTGGTGAGTATCGGCTAGATTTTGAGTTTCGCCGATGTCCTTTTCCAAGTCGAAGAGTTCAACTTGCTCGGGGTCGAAGCTCTCGATCAATTTCCAATTCTCCCTGCGGATCGCGCTGCAAGGGACACTCGATGGATGCTCGTTGTAGTGGGGATAGTGCCAAAACAGGGACCTGCGTTCCAATGTACTTGTGCCTTGGATCAGTCCCATCAGTGACACGCCGTCGCAATGCTGATTGGGTTGCAACGGCAAACCGGCAGCTTGGAGGCACGTCGGGTATAGATCCGTACTGGTGACTGGCAACTGGCAAACGCCGGCCTTGGGAATCCAAGTGGGTGCATGGACAATCAGCGGCACTCGAATCCCACCTTCATAGTAGGCTCCCTTGTTGGCTCTCAACGGGGCGTTGCTGGTGGCACCATAGAAACCGCCATTGTCGCTGGTAAAGATCACCAGGGTCCGCCGATCGAGGTTGAGTTCTTTGAGGGTGTTCATGATCCGGCCAACGCTCTCATCGATACTTTCGATCATCGCGGCATAGACAGGTTTTCCCGGACGCTCAGCTTCAGGAACCTGCTCGTACGCGGCGATCTTCTCGGGCTTGGCCTGTAAGGGCGTGTGAACACCGTAGTGGGGAAGGTATAGAAAGAAGGGTTGTTCTTTTGCTTGGCGAACAAACGCGATCGCCTCATCAGTCAGTCGGTCGGTCAAGTACTCGCCTTGTTTGCCATCGGCAAGTACGTTCCAGGTTGCACGAAGCTGGGTTGATGGAATCAGCCAATTGCCTTGGTATGGGAAAAAATACTGTCCCGGTGCACCGTGGGCATTGCCTCCGATGTTGATATCAAATCCATGATGTTCTGGCAGGCTGAATGGTTCGCTTCCAAGATGCCATTTGCCGATGCAGGCGGTTTTGTATCCTGCGTCGCGAAGGGTCTCAGCCAGAGTCTGTTCCTCGGGAGGCAGCCCCCTGACAAAGCGGCCTTCCTTGAGTTTCGACTTTGGATCCCACCGTCCGGCCGGCAACCAATCGGTCAGGAGCAATCGAGCAGGATACTTGCCCGTCATTATCGCTGCACGGGTCGGCGAGCAGACGGCACAGGCCGCATAAGCATCCGTAAATCGCAAGCCATGATTGGCCAGGGAGTCGATATTGGGTGTTTTGTAATAGCGGCTTCCTTGGCAGCCCAAATCGCTCCAGCCAAGATCGTCGACGACGATCAAAACAATATTCATACGATCTGGCGAACTGCTAGTAGAGGACTCGCTCGGATTTTCACCAAATACGAACTCTGCTGACAGAAGGAAAAACAGCAAGCTGATCATTCGGCTCATTTGTTCGATCCTTGACGTTGCATCTGCAACCACCATCGCATGGTCTGAGTCACTTTATCGGGTTGCTGGACATGCGCCCAATGATCGACACCCGGCAGAGTTACCAGTGTCCAATCCTTGGCAAGATGCTCCCAAGTGTTGTTCAGAGCTGGAGCCAAGAGAGCTTTGTCTGCCAATCCATGAAATTGCAACACTGGCATTTGGATTTTGGGGATCTGCGGAGCTGTATAAGGCTCCCGAGGATAGTTGCGACGGTAGTAACTCATGAGCCCATTCATTGAGGATTTTTCAAAAGCCTCCTTGTAGAGTTTCTTCTCCTCGGGAGTTTTTGTTGGAACGATGCTCGAAAGGATCTCGGCGTTGAGGAATTTGTGAGACTCTTTGTCTTGGAACGACCTCGCGTATTGCGAGGCCTTATGCTGCAACGAGTTCTCCGACTTGAGCTCTCTTGCCAAGCAAGCCAAGTGGGGCAGGTTCACAATGATCAGGTGCTCGATAATCTCCGGATGCATGGCAGCCGTCGACCAGCAGATCGCTCCACCCCAATCGTGTCCCACCAGAGTTGCCTTCGAGGCTCCTTCGTTCTTGATCACTGCAAGTACGTCAGAAACGAGCAAAGGCATGTCGTATTGCTCTTCGGCATCGGGTTTATCGCTCAAGTTGTATCCACGGGTGTCGAGTGCTACGACGGTCGAATCCTCCTGAAGGCCTTGGAGTTGGTGACGCCAGGAGTACCAGTAATCGGGAAATCCGTGGACAAAGACCACTAGTGGTCCGTTACCCGCTTTGACGTAATGGATTTTGACCCCTTGATTATCGACGTACTTGTGCTCAAGTTTGTCGATCCATTCCTGGCCTTGTGAGGGAGTCTCAAGCCAGCCGAAGATGGTTAAGCAGAGAACAAAAAACAATCCCAAGCGGCTTGGTGGTTGGGTTCCGATGAGCATTTTGATTACTCCATACATGGATTAAGAAATCACTTTTAGGTCGTTCAGGAATTTTAATGGCTAAGAACTTTTTTTTCATGTTCTTGACTGCTAGATACTCCTACAATTTTTAACCACAGATTAACCACAGATTAACCACAGAGACACAGAGGGGCACAGAGGTACGGAGGGGCACAGAGGTACGGAGGGGCACAGAGGGGGCGTTGAGCAACTCTGTGAGTCTCTGTGTCTCCGTGGTTAAAAAAAC
>JBJTAQ010000446.1:0-4263 GCA_046090945.1 Pirellula sp. | reverse complement strand
CTGCGATAGCGATTGCCACATCTACAACTATGAGCAAGGGGCATTTGCGCAATTGAGCGGGCTGGTAGCACGTACGATTCAGGGAAAACAGGGAGTTCTGAAGGTCGAGGATCTGAGGGGCGCGGTTCGTCCGATCAACGAGCACATGGTCCAGACGCGGCTCTTGTGCTTGGAGAACACGCACAATCGGGGGAGTGGTAAGGTACAACCGCAATCGGAGGTCGTTAGCGTTTGCAAATGGGCCCACGACTCAGGACTGCAGACGCATTTGGACGGTGCTCGTTTATTCAATGCCTCGATAGCTACAGGACTGAGCCTCAGAGAACTATCAGATCCTTTCGATTCAGTGAGCGTGTGTTTTAGCAAAGGGCTTGGTGCTCCGATCGGAAGTTGTTTGGCGGGTACCAAGGATTTTGTTGCCCGGGCAAGACGTGCAAGGAAGCTCTTTGGAGGTGGGATGAGGCAGGTTGGGGTTGTGGCATCTGCTGCTCTGTATGCTTTGGATCATCATGTCGAACGCTTGGCCATCGATCACCAGCATGCAAAACAACTGGCTGTAACTGTCAGGGAGTTCGATTTCCTAACCGTCATGGGGGGCGAGCCAGAAACTAATATCCTCATATTCCATGTTGCCGAGAGCTGGGGTAGTGCGCCGGAGTTCGCGCTGGAGCTTGAAAAATCCGGAGTCAGGGTCATGGCCTTCAGCCCGACATCGATTCGAATGGTGACTCATTTGGACGTTTCAAGCGAGGAAATTCATCGCGTTTGCGAGATGATTCGTCGGGTTGGGAATTCTTCGAAGAGGAGTTAAAAACCAATGAAACTGGAGATTTGGTGAGTGCGTTGAATCGATTCGTCGCGAAGTTTCAGAAAACGGATGATCGTTATTTCAATGCATGATGCATTTTGATACAATCGAGATCGTCAGCAGTCGGTGGTACCTCTCCGCTAGTCGAAGGGGGTCGATTGCTGGCAGAATCGCTCAGTAGATTTTCCTATGACCCTGCTCGTTCCTGTCCTGATCCTCGCGATTTTGGTGCTAGCCTGGATAGCTTGGTTGGCTTTCGGCCCTCGGTCGACGCCGGTCCTGCCATCCTATCTGATGCACGATCGCGACTGGGTCGCTAACCAAGCCGAGGATGACTCGGGTGGAGCTGAGTTCCCGCCGCTAGGGCGCTCTGCTAGAGAGGCACAGCACGTGCAAGACCGACTCCATGCTTCAAATGGCTCTGCGGCTTCCTTGAATGGAAACGCCATGCATCTGGAACTGCGCCCTGTCCTCCACGAATACAGCGCTGCGGACGGCCGAAGAACGGACTTTGATCAAGCTTAGGGATCGGTCAGCAACTAGGAAAATCTTCTGAGGGTACAAAACCGGATATCGTCGCGCTGCAGCGCGACGATCTTCGATGCCATTCAGAAAGATTCCCTCGCGTGATGATGAACTTACCCTCTCTGGTTCTAGGTCAGGCTTCCACTGGTGCTGGAGGCAATGCTGTTTTGTATGCGTTGATTGCGTTGGTGATTGGCGCGGTAGCTACGGCTGTTGTTCAAAAGCTTATCGGTCAAGATGCTAAGTCGCAGTCAAAGCGACTGCTCGAGCAAGCTCGTTTGGATGCTGACAATTTGGTCAAGAAATCGGAGCTCGAGCAGCGGGAGAAATTGCTTGGGTTGCAAAATCAATTCGAGGCGGATCTGAAGAAGCAGCGTGAGGAGTTGCGGGAACGTGAGAATCAGCTCCTGTCTAGAGAGCAGACGGTCAAGCAAGTTTCAGAGGACCTCAAGAAGCAGGAAAAATTCGTTGAATCCAATCAACGCAAACTTGCTGACAAATTGGAAGATATCGCCAAGAAATCAGATCAATACAGCAAGCTGATCAGTCAAGCTCAAAACGACTTGCAACGGGTCACCGGTCTTACAAAGGAGGAGGCCAAGAGGCAGTTGATGGAGATCATGGAGAAGGAGCTTCAGGGTGAGCTCGGGTCGGTCATCCTTAAGCATGAGAAAAAGCTTGCTGAGGTTGCCCAGCAAAAGGCGCAAGATATTCTTCTGACTGCCATGCAACGGTATGCCTCCTCGCAAACGGCTGAAAGCACTACTTCATCAATCGACATTCCGAACGATGAGATGAAAGGGCGAATTATTGGCCGCGAAGGTCGCAATATCCGCGCGTTCGAAAAAGCTTCCGGATGCGATCTGATCATCGATGACACTCCGGGTGTTGTGATTGTCAGCGGGTTCGATCCCGTGCGGCGGGAAATTGCGAGACAAGCTATGGCGAAGTTGGTCGCCGATGGACGGATTCACCCGACGCGAATCGAGGAAGTCATCGCGACTACCGAGAAGGAAATGGATGCGTTCATTCGCCGCAAGGGCGAAGAGGCCGCTCAGGAAGTGAACTTGCAAGGCCTTGGCGATCGAGTGATCGAGATGTTAGGTCGTTTGCACTTTCGTACTAGTTACTCCCAAAATGTTCTTCGGCATTCCGTTGAAGTCGCCTTTCTCTCGGGAATGATGGCTGAAATGGTTGGATTAAACCCCAGCATTGCTCGGCGCTGCGGTTTGCTGCATGATATTGGCAAGGCTGCAGATCATGAGCTTGAAGGAGGCCATCCGAAGATCGGTGCCGACTTGCTCAAACGATCCGGAGAAAATGAACATGTCGTGCACGCGGCGCTCGGTCACCACGACCAACTCACGACCGACTTCCCATACACCCTCCTAGTCGCAACCGCAGACGCTTGTAGTGCCTCACGCCCTGGTGCCAGACGGGAATCCCTGGAACGCTATGTAAAGCGGATGGAAGAGCTCGAAACGATTGCGAAAGGCTTTCAGGGGGTCGAGCAGGCGTTTGCGATTCAGGCGGGTAGAGAGCTCCGGGTGATCGTCAGTTCCAAAGATACCGACGATGCGGTTGCGGCGAAGATCTGCCGAGATATCGCTAAAGCATTCGAGGATCAGTTGACTTATCCAGGTGAGATCAAAGTCACTGTAGTCCGCGAATCCCGCTTTGTCGAAACTGCCAGGTAACCATCAGGTAAGTGTCGATTACCAAGATCGCTGCAATCAAACAGGCTAGGCTGGGTCCCCAAAGATCTCCGGAAATCAACCACCATACGCCCGCTAGGCTCAGCAGGCTCCACCAGGATCGATTCTGAAGCCAGTTGCCGTTTTTCGTCAAAAACCAAAGCGCACAACCGAGTATGCATAATGGAATTGCGCTTTGATACCATAAATTCGCAGAGGATGGCCTAAACCATCCCTCGATGGAATCAGTCAGGTTCGAATCCATATCGATCGAATGCTCTGTCGCAAACGGATAACGCACTACAGAACTCCGCGATGAATCGATCGATCTGCGGTAATCTTCAAAGCCATTCCATGGCAGTTGGGTTAGGATGCGAATGCCTTCGGCGAACTCCTCTGGCGATAAACATGTGTCTCCCAGCGGAATCCGGTAGGTGGATAACCACATCAATCGCGTTAAATGGTCCGCTGCATAACGCCAATTTTCGGTATCGAGAGTCTGGCTCAGAAACCTAATCCATGCTTTGTATTCAAGGCGAAGTTCGATTGGATCGAAAACCGTTTGGTTTTTTTCGAAGTGGCTTATCGTTTTTGTTTGGGTGGCAGAAGCCTCAAGGCTAGGGAGTCTCTGATTCAAGGACTGGGTTGACAAGGATTCGGGGACTGAAAACCACAATTGGACATGGGCACAAGCCGACCCTGAGGGATAAAATACCTCGAGCTCTGTTCCTTTTTGTTCGAAAGGAACAATCCTCCCGTTGATCCGAACCATGGTGCATGGCCACGCTTCAGGAATGGTCCAGTGGAGATCACCACGGTTGATCTTGCCATCAAGACGTTCGAGCCAGAACGTGGACTGCAGAAGTCCATCGGACCAACTGTGTTTCGAAAGAAGTTGCTCGTACTCGGATCGAGTGGCTTCCTGCGAAGGACTGGATTTTAGTCCCATAGGGTTCAAAGTCCCAACAAACCAGTCCTCCTGGGAAAGACCTAAAGCTGCGCGAATGAACGCTTCGCGATCCGTATCTATTTCTTTTGATGTCAAAATTCCTGCGATTTGGCTGTTTCGTTTTTCGAATGCAACTACGATTTCTTTTGGGCTTTGACCGTTGATTTCAATCTGTTCGAACAATTTAGAATCCAACGAACCGGTCGCTTCTGTAGATAGCTCGATTGCGAAATCAACTCCATCCCGTTCGGTTCTGTCGGATGGATTCGGGATCGGATCGATCGATA
>JBJTAQ010000445.1:0-1683 GCA_046090945.1 Pirellula sp. | reverse complement strand
ACCCCAACAGGGAACCGCAATGCGGAGATCCTACGCGGGATGGTCCCTGTGATCATGAATACCCGCGGCGCGAGACTCGTGTCGATCGGCCGCTTTGAATCCGAAACAGCTTGGCCTCTTGCCCTCTCGTCGAACGCTCTAGCAACTGATTTTCTGCAAGTCGGATCGAGCATCGAGGAGAGCCGACAAGCCTGGGAGCGTTTTCGAGGAGTCTTTAGTTTCTTCGGTTGTTACGAGCCCAAGCCTGCGGCAAGTGTCCTATTGACTTTTTCCGATCCGACAACGGTAGTAAACAGTCTAGCTCCGATCTACCTTGCGACCCAGTTTTACGGGAGCGGCCGGGTGGTTTTCCAGGGTGGTGGTGAATTCTGGCGGATGCGGGAGGTAGGTGAGAAGTACTTCGACACCTATTACACCAAACTTGTGCGATGGGCAGGCCAGGGGCGACTCCTTCGGGACTCAGATCGTGGAATGCTGCTTGTCGACAAAGAGCAAGCGATCGTGGGAGACCAAGTCATGGTTCGAGCGGTTCTAAAAGATGCACAGTTTCAACCGCTGATTCAAAGCGAAGCCAACGCGAAATTGCTCGAACCAGGTGGACGCTCGACGAACCTCAAACTCTTGCCGCTTGCCGATCCGACTCAAGCGGGCGTGTATGTAGGCCAGTATACCACTAGGAGGACCGGGACGTATGAAGTCCAGTTACCGATCGGATCGCTTGCCGATCAAGTACTACTCACTCAGCAAACGATCGTCCGCGTTCCTGCGTTGGAAATCCAGCGACCCCAGCGCAACGACCCGCTGCTCGGGGAACTTGCGGCCAAGACGGGGGGGAAGTATTGGGTCGGTTTCAGTGGGCTTGAGAATCTTGCCAGCACGATCAAGCCTCGGGAGCAGGTTAATTATTTGCCAAACGCACCTGACAGCGAATTTCGTCAGCGTCTCAATGCCCTTCTTATGGCGCTCATTGCCGGAGCCTTGAGCCTCGAGTGGCTAACGCGCCGATTGAGTCGGCTCGCGTAATTCCATCCATTCGTAGAAAGCTTCTACAGGAACATTTGCTTTTTTAATTCTCTCCAGGACTCGTACCATTCCCGGCCCAGTTTTTTCCAAACTTTCATAAAATGCGTTCTGTGCATCACACTTGGCCGATACTTCCTCGGAACTACCGGGGTTGATTTGGCAAAACGCCAACCACCTCAGGTATTTGGGTATCACCTTGCCCATGTCATTATTTGGCTCTAACAAACTTATCGGATCGGGCAGTGTGCGTACAATCGGAGAGGAGAGAAACGCTTCCCATCGATAGGTTAATGCAACAAGCTCACGATAGCATCCGTATTGCAGCATTGATGCGCCTGAATTTAGATAATGCAAAATCGATCGCTCGAGCACCAACCAGTCATCGATCGCTGCAATGCTGGGAGTCGACAGGACCTTGTCCATCTGAAGAAACACTTCAACTGATTCTTCTTTCTTACACATTTTCATCAGCAGCCGACCGTGTGCTGAAACAGTTTCGATGTAATTGACGAGCAAACCTTTGCGCTCTTGGTTCTGCTTAAAGAGTTCCAGGCTCGATTCGGCGGTACGCTTGTAGAGTTCCAAGGCTTGGTCCGGAGCGATTTCCATTTTTGTCAATAGATTCGCACGCTCAAGTTGCAAGTTGAATAATGTCTCGGA
>JBJTAQ010000444.1:0-5844 GCA_046090945.1 Pirellula sp. | reverse complement strand
CGCTCATGTAGAGCATCTGTTCGGTAACCGTTGTTTTTCCGGCATCGATGTGGGCGATGATACCGATGTTGCGGATAGTTTTTAGCTCACGAGCCATGCATCACGTCGCTCAAGCGCTCCAATTCGAGTACTGCGTAAGAGAATTTGGTGAGACTACCCCACGGCGTTAGCTGGGTTGCTTGCGCAGATCGAGCCATTCGCTGTGGAAGACCCCGGTTCGATCGAGCCGTTCGTAGGTGTGAGCGCCGAAGTAATCGCGCTGGGCCTGGAGCAAATTCGACGGCAAGCGGGCGAGTCGATAGCTGTCGTAGTAGGCCAGTGCGGTCGTAAAGGCGGGCACGGGTAGTCCCAGATGGCTAGCTGCCATGACCACCGCTCGCCAGGACTCTTGAGCGTTTTCAATCGCCTTTTTAAAGTACGGGTGCAGCAGGAGATTCTCGAGATTCGGATCGGCATCGAAGGCTTCTTTGATGCGATCGAGGAACTGGGCTCGGATGATACAGCCACCTCGCCACAGCAGAGCGCAGTCGCCGTAGTTGAGTCCCCAATCGAGTTCCTTGCTGGCCTCTTGGAGCTGCACGAAGCCTTGTGCGTAAGAGCAGATCTTCGAGGCGTACAGAGCTTGGCGAACCGCTTCGATGAACTTCTTGCGGTCGGCGACCAAGCTCTTGACGGCTGAATCGAATGCAGGATTGTGCGAAGCGGCTGGGGCCGAAAGAACCTTGCTGGCTCGCACACGTGCGTCTTTCATTGCGGCCAAGCATCGGGCATACACGGCGGTGGTTACAAGCGTGCTGGGTACACCCAAATCGAGCGCCAATTGACTCATCCATTTACCAGTCCCCTTGGCACCGGCGACGTCTTTGACTTGGTCAACCAGATAGCCCGAGCCACCTTGGTCGTCCTTGACGCTGAAGATGTCTCGCGTGATCTCGATCAGATAGCTTTGGAGCTCGCCGCGATTCCAATCGGCAAAAACGCTGTAGAGTTCCTCGTTGGAAAGTCCAGCAGCTTCTTTGAGCAGCAAGTAGGCTTCGCAGATCAACTGCATGTCGCCGTACTCGATCCCGTTGTGCACCATCTTGACGTAATGTCCTGCGCCGCGCGGTCCGACCCACTCGCAGCAAGGGATGTCCCCCTTGGGCCCGACCTTCGCCGAGATGGCTTGGAAGATCGGCTTGATCGTCGGCCAAGCGGCCTTGCTACCGCCGGGCATGAGGCTGGGGCCTTTTAAGGCACCTTCTTCGCCACCGGAAACACCCGATCCGACGAACAGCAGACCTTTGCTTTCAACATCCTTGGTGCGTCGCTCGGTGTCGACGTAGTGGGTGTTGCCACCATCGATCAGGATGTCGCCTGGCTCGAGATGTGGAGTCAGTTGGTTGATAAGATCATCGACGGCCGGTCCGGCCTTGACGAGCATCATGACCACTCGAGGCCGCTTGAGATTCTTGACCATATCGACGATCGAATGGCAGCCGACGAAGTTCTTGCCCTTGGCCCGTGTCGCGAGCAATTCGTCTACCTTTTCAGTGGTACGGTTGTAAACCGCGACTTTGAAACCACGGCTTTCTACGTTCAGGGCGAGATTTTCGCCCATGACAGCCAAGCCAATCAAACCGAAGTCGCACAATTCACTCATGGTAGAACCTGATTAATAACCCCAATGATCGATGGATTAATGTCAACGAATCCGCGTATTCTAGCCTCAATTGAAATCCGCCACAATCGACGCGAAGAGGCGCTGTAACACCATGAATTCGCTTGATATTTGCCTACTTCCTACACTAATGCATTAGCAATTTAGATGGAACACAGGACCTACCCAACGGATGTTACAGGCATGAAAACTCTACGACAAACAACTCTACGACAAACCACCCTACGACAGATCGCGCAGAAGTTTTATCAAGCCGCCCGTCCACTTGGTTGGTCGCTCGGCTTGCTTGGGCTGCTCTCGGCGACCTGCTCGGCCGACGATTGGCGTCAGTTTCGCGGCGGGGATGCCCTGAGCATCAATGCTCAGTCGCACCTGCCTGCCGACTGGAAAGAGCCCCCGAGTGCGGCTTGGAGAACCCCCATCGAGGGGAGCGGATGGTCTCAACCGATTATCGTTGGAGACAAAGTGTTCGTATCGAGCGCCGTATCGGCTAAGGGTGGGAAACCCAAAGGGATGACCGGTGGCGTGATGGATCCGAGCACCATGGGTCGAGCTGCCAAGCCGAAGGATCCTGTCACCTGGAAGCTGTTTTGCTTGAGCTTTTCCAACGGCCAGATTCTCTGGGAGCAAACGGTCATCGAGGCTATCCCTGCATTCGGCAAACATGCTTCGAATACTTTTGCTACCGAAACACCGGCAGCCTCCAACGATGCGGTCTTTGTCTACTTTGGTGCAGCCGGTTATATGGCGGCCTATGATTTCGATGGCAAGCAAAAGTGGTCCAAGAGCCTCGAGCCTCAAAAGATCAACAACGACTTTGGCACCGGAACTTCACTGCTTCTGATCGAAAAAGATGACGCCGTCGGAAAGCGGCTGATCCTACAGCAATACAACGAGCAGTCGGCCACTCTGTTTTGCTTGAGCCCTACCGATGGCCAAGAGCTATGGCGAGCTGAACGTCCCAAGGGCTCAGCTTGGAGCACACCGATCCATTGGTCCAATCAGGGAACCGATGAGATTGTCACCGGGGGCCAAGGCTCGGTGATCGCGTATGACTTGAGCTCCGGGAACGAACGTTGGCGTGTCGGTGGCCTCGACACCTCATTCTCTTGTTCGCTGGTTGCCGACGAGTCGGCAGTCTATTTTGGAACCGCTAGCCCTGGGAGCCGAGCGCCGATCTATGCGGTAGCTAAAGGCCATCAGGGTGATCTGTCGCTATCGAAGGACGCAACAAGTTCCGAAGCGGTCTTGTGGTCTGGCTTCAAAAGTGGGGCCGGGATGCCTTCGCCGGTCGTCGTCGGTGACTATTTGTATTTCTTCGGAAACACCGCGACCTGTTACGAAAAGAAAACTGGCAAGGAAGTCTATCGCAAGCGGATGCCGGGTGGGACTTTGGTGGCCGGTTGCCCGGTGGTCGTCGGAGACCGTATTTACATGTTCAACGAGGCTGGGAACATGATCATCGTCAAGACGGGACCGGAGTTCGAAGCCACCGAGTTGGCGACGGGGTCCAAGGACGAAGTCTACTGGTCGACCCCGGCCGTGAGTGCGAACTCAATCCTGGTTCGCTCCTCGGATGCGGTTTACTGTTATCGCTGATTGAAATCGCTAGGCTTGGATCTCGTAACCCTTGCGGCTTTCTCGGCTCAGGAACGAGTTGGCTTGGTCATCGCCGACAATCACCCGCTTGTCGGGATCCCAAGCCAGGGGGCGACCGACGCGCATGGCGATGTTCGAAAGGTGGCAGATTTCGAGCATTCGGTTGTGCGTCCAAACATCCGAGATCGGTTGCTTGCGACTCTTCATCGCTGCGGTGAAGTTCTCGGTATGGTTCTCACTGACCTTGCCGCCATAGATTTCTTCGATGGCCCCTTCGGGTAACGGTTTTTCTTTGAGTTCCTCGACCGGCTTGCCAGTGATCTTGCCTCGATTGACAAAGAAGCGACCTTCGGTGCCTTCGAACAAGATCCCGTTGTCTCCTTCGCTGGTGATGACCATCAAGACATCGTTCGGCATAGCGGCATGGATTTCAAAGTTGGTTGCGGCGTTGTAACGATCCGAGACGGTGGGATGACCATCTTTGTAATCGACCGGTAGTTTGTAACTGACGGGTGTGACTTTGCTTGGACCGGTTGCACTGGCACCGATGGCCCAGCATGCGATATCGACGTGGTGAGCGCCCCAGTCGGTGAGTTTACCTCCGGAGTACTCGTGCCAGTTGCGGAACGAGTAGTGACCATTGCTGTACAGAGGAACTCCACCGCCGTAACCTTTGCGCATCTCAGGCAGGGCCCGATAAGGGACCTTGGGGGCGGGTCCGAGCCAAAAATCATAATCGAGCCCTTCGGGCACGGGAGCTTCGGGAATCACAGGAGAAGCCTCCATGGGGTCGATCCCGCAGGTCACCTTCTTGACCTTGCCGATCCGCCCGTGTTTGACCAGTGCGACTGCGGTGAGGAATTGGTTGTTGAACTCGGTCCTTTGCATCGTGCCGACTTGGAAGACGCGTCCGGTTTCTTTGACCACCCTCTCGATCAACTTACCTTCATCGATGGTCAGAGTCAGAGGTTTTTCGCAGTAGACGTCTTTGCCGGCTCGCATCGCTTCGATGCAAATCTTGGTGTGCCAGTGATCTGGGGTGGCGATCATCACGGCATCGATGTCTTTGCGATCGAGGATCTTGCGATAGTCCTTGTACGAATCCGGTTTCTTGCCTTGGGCTTTTTCAACCTTGCCGACGTTTTCTTCGAGGACTTTTGAATCGACATCGGCGAGTGCGGCAAAGTTGGCGAACTTGAACGACTTGCTCGTGATCGCCCAGCCTTGGTTTCTCAGTCCGATGGTGGCAAAGACAGGCCGGTCGTTGGGTGACTGATACCCGGCAGCACGCAAGGGGCTGCAAGCGACGACCGAAGCACCAGCGACACCCATGAGGAAATGTCGGCGCGAGTTCGATTGTGTGTGGCTCATGATTCGTTCTCCAAGGGAAATAAGCTATGGAATGGGTTAGGCAATTTTCGAGGGAGCGCACCGCGAAGCGAGACGAGTACTATAGCAAAAACAAGGCGGTCCGGGGAAACAACCCGAAGCTCGTCCATCGATTCAGATCTAGCGAATGCTTTCCAAAAATTCACCAAGCGACTTGGTCGCTGAATCTTCGGGCGTCCCCAAGTCATCGTTGAGTTTCGAATGATTCGAATCGTGTTTACCGACAACGGTCACGGGTATCTCCGAGTCCCTCAATACGCGTTCCAAGCGTCTTGCCTGAGCGGTGGTATCCGGGTTTCCAGAGAAATACAAAATCAGG
Source organism: Pirellula sp. (assembly GCA_046090945.1). Lineage (GTDB taxonomy): Bacteria > Planctomycetota > Planctomycetia > Pirellulales > Pirellulaceae > JBKCUI01. Next base: position 877 of record JBJTAQ010000444.1, on the reverse strand, counting down.
AACGGCGGAATGTTCTTGTTCCTGGCTACGTGGGTAACTGCGGAGAAGTCGACATGTTTTTGAGGATCATTGCCGAACTTTTGCCGATGGCCAAAGGTCGGCATTTGACCACCATAGATCGCTTGGCGATGTTCTGCTGTCATGATGATCTTGGGGATATCATAAGTGTCTCCATCGACTGGAATACATCCCTTGAGCACCGTCCTAGGGGTTCCGGTAGCTTGGAGGTAGCGATCATCGACGCACAGAAGTGCGGCAAGCTGGGCGCCTGCCGAGTGCCCCCCGACGATGATCGATTCTGCATCACCGCCATGGGAAGCGATGTTTTTATGCACCCAATGCAGGGCACTTGCGATGTCCTGAGTGAGCACCTCCATAGTGACATCTGGCAGTAGACGGTAATTGCAAGCGACAAACAAGTAACCTTTTTCGGTGAAGTACTTCGGCTTGTTCGCAACATCGGATTTATCGCCCATTTGCCAACCCCCACCGTGAATCCAGAAAACGACGGGTAAGCTATTCGTAATAAGAGTCTTGGGAGGTTTGTAGATATCCAGCACGTGCCTAGCATGGCCGTCCGGCAAATAAGGTACATCCTTGGTTACGTCCTGGGCGTTAGCAATCGAAAGCCATGTCGCCAAGAAGAACAACGCGATCCAGAAATACATGATGATGAACCTTTGATGGGTTAGTCACTTCGTTTCGTTTCCAAGTCTTCAGGGACCTCAAAGATAACTCATTTCAGGTCCTTCAGGAATTATTCTGGCTAGGAATGCAATCTCCTGGTACACATGGGAGCCCATGATAAGAGCAACAGGCTGACAAAAGTCGGTGTTTTTTCAAGGATTGCCAGGGACCCGCCCTGCCAATCCTTGAA